>JAEZFH010000497.1 GCA_023437885.1 Bacillota bacterium
CAAAGAAGTAATTCTTTCTCTTGCTGACAGTTGTGCTGTACTGCTCATTTTCAGCCCTCCATTTTCTATTGTTAATTATTAATCAATTCTATGCCGATTTTAATTGTATTATATTTACCGTCAAAAGGCAAGGATAAATTAATATATTCTGACGTAATATGCCATTTATACCATGAAAATTCGGCTTTTACCATATAATGAACAAAGACCGCGTTCCTTATCTTTCGATCTACGCAAATACTTGCTAGCAAGCTTGAAGTATGTTTCCTCCGCGTTCTATATCATCATGAACAAACTGCTTATTATCTTTCGCTCCGTTCTCATGCTTACATGCAATCTTAAGCATGTTCATTCCGTTTATATTATATCCTGAATAAAGTGTGTATTCATGATCTTCAGCTCCGATCGCATATCGCAAGCAAGCCGGCATATGCTCACAACGCTTTTATTCCATCATAGTACTTGTTTTATTTTGCTTAAATCAAAGCCCTTTCGATATAGGGAGGCGATCAGCTTCTGCTTATCCTCAGAGGATAAAGCGGCCGGATCCTTGGTCTTTTTAGCTATTGCCTTTTGTATGGCAATCAGCTCCGCATCCTCCGAAGCTTCACTATCGTATTCCTCCTGGAATACCTGATCGATCAGCTCTCTTGATACTCCCTTCTGGAGCAGTTCTGTCTTAATCATTAATTTGCTTTTTCGGATTTTTCTTGAGCGGACAAAGCTGGCCGCAAATCGCTCATCGTTTAAATAACCGTAGTTTTTCATATAGATTATGACACGGTCAATAATCTCTCCCGTATATGCCTCCTGATCCAGCTTTAGCCGTAATTCCTGCTCGCAGCGGTCCATGAACTTCAGGAGGGAAAGGGCTTTTTGGAGAGCCCGGGGATAAATTACCGTGTTCTTCAACTCTTCATAAAACTCCACGGTAATGCTGCCGTCCTCTTTCAGGCTGTATTCTTCCAATTCACGTTCGGAAAGAAGAAAGGCGTATTCTTCATCGATGAATACTTTGAACCCGGCCTTCTGTGCTTTTATTAATTGTGTAATCTGCATGGGATAACCGCCTTTCGGATTATGATAGAGCATTAAAAAGGCTGTTCTCAAACAGACAAAGAACTGGTTTACAAAGGAGCTTAACCATGTCCCTTCTCTGTCGGAGACAGCCTGTAATAGTATGACCGGTAAAAGAATTATTCCTGTACCTCACCGTAATTCTTAGCGGGATGAAGCATGTATTTTTCTCTTACTTTTGCTTCAAGCTCCTCACAAATCGTAGGATTATCCGTTAGGAACTGCTTTGCGTTCTCCCGTCCCTGGCCGATCTTGCCATCGTTGTATGCAAACCAGGCACCGCTCTTGATGACGATTCCGGCATCGGCAGCCAAATCGAGAATATCACCTTCCTTTGAGATACCCTTTCCAAACATAATGTCGAATTCGGCTTCCCTGAACGGAGGAGCAATCTTATTCTTAACAACCTTGATACGGGTTCTGTTACCAACGACTTCACCGCCCTGCTTTAGAGATTCTATTCTTCTGACATCCATACGAATGGAAGAATAAAACTTCAGAGCACGTCCTCCTGTGGTGGTCTCGGGATTACCAAACATAACACCAACCTTTTCACGAAGCTGGTTGATGAACACTACGATACAATTTGATTTGCTGATGACCGCCGTAAGCTTTCTGAGTGCCTGTGACATCAACCTGGCCTGAAGGCCCACATGGGAATCTCCCATCTCGCCGTCAATTTCAGCCTTGGGAACCAAGGCGGCTACGGAGTCGACAATAATAATATCAACAGCTCCGGAACGTACCATGGTCTCCGTAATTTCAAGAGCCTGCTCTCCGTTGTCCGGCTGTGAAATATACAGATTATCAATATCCACGCCGATACTCTTGGCGTATACCGGATCCAGTGCATGCTCCGCATCGATGAAACCGGCAATACCGCCTCTCTTTTGTACCTCGGCAACCATATGTAAGGCGACGGTGGTCTTACCGCTGGATTCAGGACCATAAATCTCCAGAATTCTTCCCTTCGGAACACCTCCTAAGCCTAATGCAATATCCAGACTGATGGATCCGGTCGGAATTGTTTCAATATTCATATTGGCATTCGTATCACCAAGCTTCATGATGGAACCCTTGCCATACTGCTTTTCAATCTGAGCCAGAGCTGATTCCAGGGCTCTTATTTTATCATCCTTTGCCATAACTAATCTCCCTTTTATGAAGGCACACCTTCAAAATACGAACTAATGTTCTTGCATCCATATTAACTTATTTCCGAAACAATGTCAATACATAAATCCCAGGAATCCTTGGAAGAAGGAAAATCACTGAATGCAAGAAGGTTACAAAAACTGTAGGAATTTTTAATCCGGAATAAATTAACCGTGAAATTTCTCGGAAAAGTAACCGAGGGAAACCTCGAAAACTTCCTGAAAGTAAATCACGAGAAGGAATCGAAGGGAAACCTCTGAAATCACCGATAAATTTTGAATAACAGAATATAAAGATACTCGTATTATATCAACCACGGGAATATTTGTAAAGCCATTCTGCCTCAATAAAATTCATGAATTTTTATGTATCTTTTATGTAAAAAGTACAATGACATACAGTATTCTAGTATAGCTTATTAGGCTGGCAGAGCTTTGGATTATAGCCATGATCAATCAATGCCTGTACAATCTCCTGCTTATGCTCATGTCCGAAGGTCTCCATGGTAATGGTAAGCTCCACCGCCGCATTGCGGTTAATGCTGACAAACTGGTTATGATCCAGACGGATAACATTACCCTGGCATTTTGCTATGATGGATGCGACATTCACCAGTTCGCCCGGACGGTCTGGTAAAAGCACGGATACGGTAAAAACACGGCCCCTTTGGATTAAACCATGCTGTACAATGGAGGCTACGGTAATGATATCCATATTGCCTCCACTGAGGATGGATACCACCTTTTTATCCTTGCAGTTCAAATGCTTCAGGGCAGCTACTGTTAACAGGCCGGAATTTTCTACGACCATTTTATGGTTTTCAATGATATCGAGGAAGTTGACAATCAATTCCTGGTCTTCTACAGCAATGATATCATCCACATATTTCTGGATATAGGGATATACGATATCTCCCGGAGTTTTTACCGCAGTACCGTCGGCAATGGTATTGATTTGAGGAAGTGTTACCACATGGCCGGCTTTCAGGGATTCCTTCATGCAGGCAGCACCTGCCGGCTCCACCCCGATGATCTTGACATTGGGATTCAGCATCTTGGCAAGGGTTGCCACACCTGCCAGCAAGCCACCGCCGCCAACGGGTGCCAGAATGATATCTACCGTAGGAAGATCCTTAAAGATTTCCATTGCAATCGTACCCTGTCCGGTAGCCACAATTTCGTCGTTAAAGGGATGAATAAAGGTATAACCCTGTTCCTGGGCTAACTGGAGCGCATACTGGCATGCTTCGTCATATACATTGCCGTAGAGAATGACCTCTGCGCCGTAGCTTTTGGTACGGTTAACCTTAATCAGGGGTGTGGTGGAGGGCATTACAATGCTCGCCTTGGCCTGATAGAGCTTTGCAGCATAAGCAACGCCTTGTGCATGGTTTCCTGCAGAAGCAGTTATAAGACCGCGTTCCCTTTCTTCCTTGGATAAGGTGCTGATCTTATAATATGCGCCGCGAACCTTATAAGCTCCGGTAAACTGCATATTCTCAGGCTTTAGGTATACCCGGTTGCCGGTGGTTTCCGAAAAATAATCGCTGTAAACCAGCTCAGTTCGTAAAATTACTTTTTTGACGGCTTCCGTAGCTTCTTCAAACTTATCTAGTGTCATCATGGTAGAACCCTCCATCTACGTGCGGCTGCACGTTAAAATTATAGCAGGGGAGCAATTGAGGTTATAAAACTCCCTTTATACTAAGCAACATACCGCCGTTTTCTGCGGCACAAAACCCGGAAGAAAATCAAAATGAATTTCCAATGGATTTCATTTTGATTTTATTTCCAAGGATGCCGGCCGTTCCGGTATCGTTTTCACGAATTCTTCTCGAACAAGGCA
>JAEZFH010000022.1 GCA_023437885.1 Bacillota bacterium
GAATTGAACCTTCCCCGGTGGGTAACGGGCGTATGGTTCGCTATATATACTCCGATGTTCGTCGCGTTGATAATCTCTCCCACGGTCCAGATCACCGTAGACAGGAGGAACAGCCAGAAGCTCTGGACAAAATAGAGCATTCCAAAGCCTACGGCAAAGAAAATTCCCGCAATTGCAACATTGTATACTGCGCGGATTTTTCTTGTCAGCAGGGTGATAATTGTTGTTAAAAAGATAACCTCCAGACAATTGATCATACAGATGGTGCCGAAATAACCGGCTCCCAGCTTCTCGCCGAATACCAGCTTCGTCTGGAGCGGAAGACTGAAATTAGTCTGGGCATAGACAAAGGAATAGAACATATCAAACACTGCAAAGATCAGTAAGGCAGGCCGCTTTAACAGTGCCGAAAAAAGTCCTCCGCTCTCCGCCTTTTCATCCGCTCTCCCTGCTTCTATCTTCTCCAGCTCTTCCGTATCCGGTTTCGTCTCCTTCACCAGAAATACCAGCAGAAGAATGGACAGCAATGTGGTCAGCACATCTCCGATGAACAGAAGCTTTATGAAATTATTAAACAGGATACCGGCTATGATGGAACCAATGGCGGTACCTGCATTCATCCCCATGTACAATAATGAAAATGCCGCCTGCCGGTTCTCCGGCAAGGTCAGATCATTCATCATGGCCCCGCTGGCCGGTCCTGCCACGCTTCCGAAGTAAGAGGACAGGATCAAAAGCCAGGGAATATAATGAAACATTGCTCCCTGATCCAGAAGAAGAGCGCAGGGTATCAAACAAAGCGCCGCCAGTCCCATAAAGATAATCATAACCTTCTTCCTGCCCATTCGATCCGAGAGCTTGCCTCCCAGCAAGGAACCCGGAACCTGAACCACAGAGGATAATAATAGGAACAGACCAACCTTCTCTTCTCCCATTCCACCCTTTGTAGTCAGCAACAGGGTCATGAACGGATGTACAAAATTCCCCATAGAGTTGACGACTCTTGCGAAGAAAATGACATAAACACTTCTTGGTAATCCGAAATAAGTAAGCTTTGCATGCTGCGTTTCCAAGAAAATCCCTCCCTTTTAACTTGGAGCATGTATCAGTTTTCAGTTGAGAATTAATTCTAAGCACTGATCCTGCATTTGTCAACTTATTTTGCAGGGAAACATCAAAGAGCAGCAATTTTTGATACAAAATAGTGTAAGCTCTGCCGGGAGCTTTCTCTTTCTTAAATAAAAATGCCCCTAACAGTGAGCTCTCCATTGCATGCAAATCGGAGCGTTCACCGTTAGGAGCATCTTGTATTATCCATACCGGATCCGGTAAAGCAATTACCGTTCCAGATTGGCGAATTTGGTAAATTGAGCCTGCCATGCAAGCTTTACGGTACCTACCGGACCGTTTCTCTGCTTGCCGATGATGATCTCTGAGACACCGGGCTCCTCGGTATCCCTGTTATAATAATCGTCCCGATAGATGAACATTACCACGTCAGCATCCTGCTCTATGGCACCGGATTCACGAAGGTCAGACAGCATCGGACGCTTGTCCGGACGCTGTTCCACCGCACGGCTGAGCTGGGATAAGGCCACTACCGGAACATTAACCTCTCTGGCCAGAGATTTCAACGATCTGGAAATCTCGGAGATCTCCTGCTGTCTTGATTCTGATTTCTTGCTGCCCGTCATTAGCTGGAGGTAATCGATGATGATTAAGCCGAGATTTTTCTCCAGCTTCAGCTTACGGCATTTGGAACGAAGCTCACTTACGGATATCGCCGAGGTGTCGTCTATGACCAGATTGGAATTGCCGACAATACGTGCGCTTTCCATCAGCAGTGCCCAGTCATCCCCGGATAAATTGCCGGTACGGATCGACTGGGAATCGACTCTGGAATTCATTGCCAGGATACGCTTTACCAACTGGTCCTGAGACATCTCCAAGCTGAAGATAGCGGTGGTCACATTGGATTTTAACGCCACATACTCCGCAATATTAAGTACAAATGCAGTCTTGCCCATGGAGGGTCTGGCTGCAATCAAGATCAAATCCGAGGGCTGCAGGCCTGCGGTTTTATAATCCAGATCATAGAAGCCCGTTGCAATACCGGTAACACTTCCCTGGTTCTTGGCCGCCGCCTCGATGCTGTCAATGGACCGGAGCACCACTTCCCGGATATCCGTAAACTCCTTGGTTCCCCGGTTCTGCACAATATCAAATACATGCTTTTCCGTCTTCTCCAGGATGACATCCAGCTTCTCCTTATCCAGATAGCATTCATTGGCCGTCTCCTCTGCCACCTTGATCAAACGGCGAAGAACTGCCTTATCCCGGACAATCTGGGCGTAATATCTTACATTTGCCGAAGTGGGTACCGCAGTGACCAAATCCCGGATGAACTCCAGGCTGCAGACCTGGGGCGGAACATCCTTCTCCTTCAACCGGTCCTGAAGGGTAACCAGATCCACCGGCTTTCCCTCATTGTACAGCTCCAGCATCGTCTCATAAAGAATTGCATACTGCTGTTCATAAAAATCCGTACTGCTGATTACCTCGGAGGCCGACACAATCGCATCCTTATCCATAATCATCGATCCGATTACGGATTGCTCTGCCTCCGCACTATGGGGAAGTATTCTTTTTATAAACGATTCATCCATTGGTACCTCCCTGATAGAGTAGATTCTATTGTTCCTGCTTAAACTGCCTCTACCTTCACCTTCATCTCGGCAGTTACCTGGGGATGAAGCTTTACCGGTACCGTATAGGAGCCCGCATTCTTAATCGGGTCACCCAGCTGCAGCTTCTTCTTATCCAGATCCAGGTTGAATTGCTTCTTAGCGGCCTCCGCGATTTCCTTGGTGGATACGGAACCGAAGGTCTTACCGCCTTCACCGGCCTTAATGGACACCTTAACCGTAAGCTCCTCCAGCTTTTTCGCAAAGCTTTTCGCTTCCTCCAGAATCTCCTTCTGACGCTTCTCCTCTGCCGCCTTCTGCATATTCAATTCGTAAAGGTTCTGCTTTGTCGCCTCCATGCCAAGTTTTTTGGGCAGTATGAAGTTTCTGGCATAACCATCGTTAACCTTAACAATCTCTCCCTTCTTCCCAAGGGACTTTACATCCTGAGTTAAAATAATTTCCATTTCTGTCTCTCCTTTATCTTCAATATTAAACTACAATTCTCCTTCTTCATGCATCTTTGTCAAGGTGGTTTTCAGCTTTAGGATCGCATCCTGAATTGTCGTGCTTTCCAGTTGCGCCCCGGCAACACTCAGGTGACCTCCTCCGCCCATCTTCTCCATAATGATCTGAACATTGACCTCATCAATGGATCTGGCACTGATGTATATTTTATCGTTGAAATCAGTCAGAACAAAGGTAGCCTTGATGTCGTTGATGTTCAAAAGCTCGTTGGCAACCTGAGCTCCCAAGATCATCGGACTGTCAACCTCAGAGCTTGCACAGACAGCAATTGCAAAATAATTCAGGTAAAGCTCCGTGCTGCTGATGGCATCTGCCTTAATCTTAAAATCCGTCATCTCACTGCGGAAGGATTTGCGTATCCTGGTTACATCCGCACCGCTCCTTCTCAGATAAGCCGCAGCTTCAAAGGTACGGACGCCGGTCTTGGTCAGAAAATTATTGGTATCAATCATGATTCCTGCATAAAGCGCATCCGCCTCTACCGGCTTCAGCTTTAAGTTTCCGCCGATATATTGCATGATTTCCGCAATCATCTCACTGGTGGAGGATGCATAGGGCTCCACATAGGATAGTACGGCGGTATCGATTGCCTCATTCGTCTGGCGGTGATGGTCAAAGATTACGATTGTCTTGGTATAATCCAGCAGCTCCGCACATTCCAGATAGCTGGGGCGGTTAACATCTACGATTACCAGCAGGGTGTTATTGTCCACAATCTCCCTTGCCTGGTCATTTTTGAGGAACATATCCTCTTCATAATCCGGATTCCCGACAAAACGGTTCATCATGGGACGAAGGGACGAGGTCACTTCATTGATCACAATATGCACTTTTTTATTAAAGGATTTGGCAATACGGTAGACACCCACCGCAGAACCCAAAGAATCCACATCGCCGATTATGTGGCCCATGAAAACAACCTTGTCCTTGGCTTCCACAAACTCACGAAAGGCATGGGCCTTCACTCTTGCCTTTACTCTGGTGCTTTTCTCCACAGAGATACTCTTTCCCCCATAATAGGAGATCTTCTCCCTGTCCTTCACCACTGCCTGATCCCCGCCTCTGCCAAGGGCAAGGTCGATGGCAGCTCTGGCATACTCATAGCCGCTGATATAAGTATCCGCATTTACACCAAGACCGATGCTGATGGTAACGGACATGTCATTACCGATATTGACCCCCCTGACCTCCTCCAGAACCGAGAACTTGCTTGTCTGCAGGTAAGGCAGGTACTTTTGCTGGAATACAAAGATATACTTGTCCTTCTCCAGCTTCTTAATGATTGCATCGATGCCCTGCATATATTTGTTGATCTTTCGGTCAACCAGCGCCGTCAGCAGGGAACGCCTCACTTCGTCGATGCTCTCCAGCGCTTCCTCATAATTATCAATATACAGAAGCCCGGTGATCAGCTTCTGCTCCTTATTCTCCTTTAAGAGGGATATTATCTCGGTTTCATCATAGAGATACACTGCAATCAATGCATTGCGGTCATCCCATGCACTCTCCGCATCAATCAGGTTAAAGCTGATATCATCCTCAAAATCAGGTGCGATAACCTTGCGCAGCAAAACCTTGTAATTACGTCCATGGAGTACGATATGGAGCACCTCGTCCTTCTCCTTCTTCGGGAGGATCTCCTCGGTTATCTCCGGAATGATATTGGTGATCGAACGCCTGGCGGCACTTCTCTCCTGAATGATATCCATAAATTCGTCATTGCCCCACTGCATCTTGCCTTCCAGATCCAGTATGGCATAAGGGAGGTTTAATTCCTTTAAAAGCCGCTTCTGAACCTGGCCGTAATCCATTGCATAACGAACCAGCTCGGCGGCAATCTTATGACGTCTCGCCAGGTAGATGGTCATCGCCATGGCAAAATATACGGCAGTGAATGCTGTCATAACGTATCCGGCCAGCCGGTCTATGGGATAAATACTCAGATTCATGCACAGTAATACGGCTGTTAAGATAACGGGCCATAATAAATATGCTCCAAGTGCACCTCTAAGTTTTAATTTACGGTTCATGATAACGACTCCTTAAATCTAAAATACGGAATTAATTGCTGCTCACGAATACAGGTACAGGCTGAATGATCTTTAACTTATCCTGTACATTATATCATTAAAGTGCCATGTTTTAAAGACACAATATTAAAAATCCGGTATTCCCGGAGAATCCCTGTTTCCTGATGCTCTCTGCAAACGCCGATTTTTGTGTAATATATCACAATATGTAGAATGCAGGGCAACCATGCCGGAAGCTGCCCCTCCTCAGACTTCTTCCGGTTCGCAGCTCCTTTTAGAAGGCACCGCAGCAGGGCACCTGCAATAAAAAGGAGCATGTGATTTATGACGTTTCCTTCACACACTCCTGACGAGCTGTTTAAACTTTTTTCTGTTATTGTCCTCCCGGACAGGTTATTTCCTTTTATAGCTGGTTTTGGATATGGGATAGGCTTTTACGAACTCCTCTGTTGTGTACTTTTCATCCCGTTTATGTCCTTTAAAATCCTTCGTGCTCTTAAGAAAGTAATCATATACCAGTCTCGGGGTTCCGTCCGAAGCAACCGGATCGTCCCAGGTCAGATCGATATTATACCATTTATCCTTAACCTTAACGATATTCCAGCCGTGAGCTCCGCCATTCCCTGTACCGGTGATAATTCTGCATTCCAGACCGGCTTCCGTAAACATCCGGTAAGCCAGCATAATATATCCTTCACAAACAGCGGATTTTTCGATCAATGCATGGTAGGCCGAGGTCCTGGTCAAGGAGTCGTCATAGTTCACCCTCTTGATAATATAGTCATGAATTGCCTTTACCTTTTTATAATCCGAGGCATTTTCCAGCTTCAAGCTCTTTAATACACTTTTCACCTTTTTATCCACTGCCTGCTCTTCTTCGGCAGTGGTCTTGTAGGTAGGAAGAAAGGTCAGTGTAGCTACATATGCCTTAGTTTCGATGGATGCCTTCCACTGAGTCAGGGAAAATGCCAGATAATCCCCGTCCTTCGCCGTATCTGCAGCATCCGTTGCGATAGCCTGCTCCACCAGCTTATCGATTACAATATCATATTTATCGATAAAATCTATGTAATGAATTACAATCTTTTTCTTATGCTTTAGCAATCCCTGCCGGAGCGCAGCAACAATATCTTCCTCACTGTCCAAAATCCGCTCCGCAGCATATGCCCGGGTGATCCCCTGATAGCCATTCCCAATCAGCAACCCGCTTTGAACATGACTGAGGGGCGCTGTCCACAGGCTTATAATCACAACGAATACCACAATGATTTTCTTCATAATTACCTCCTGCTCTGTTCCATCCATCCCGGTTCAGTCCCTCCCATATCTATTGCCTGTGCCGATAAAGCATCTTCCTGCATCTGACCGGCAGCAATCTATCTCCCTGTTAAATAAAAGATATATTTCTATCATAAGGCATAGATCGACAAGAAGCAATCATTAAAAAAGCCATTATCTGCTTTCTTAATGATGCAGTAATGGCTTTTTAAATATCGATTAATTTCTTATCAGATAATCAAATGCACTCAGGGCTGCGCTGGCACCGGATCCCATGGATATTATGATTTGCTTATAAGGACTGTTGGTGCAATCACCTGCTGCAAATACCCCCGGAAGATTAGTGGAATTATGGGTGTCCACAAGGATTTCGCCCATGCGGTTACGCTCAACCGTATCCCCGACCCAGTCCGTATTAGCCACCAGACCGATCTGGACAAATACACCCTGCAGCTGGATATGGTGTTCTTCCCCCGTATCACGGTCCATATAGGTGATACCGTCTACCTTATTGCTGCCGGTAATCTCCTTTGTCTGAACATTCTTAAGGACCGTCACATTCGGCAGGCTATACAGGCGCTGCTGGAGTACCGCATCCGCCTTCAGCTCCGGCAGAAATTCCAGAACCGTCACATGTTTCACAATTCCTGCAAGATCAATGGCTGCCTCGATACCGGAATTACCGCCTCCGATGACCGCTACCTCCTTCCCCTTGAACAGGGGACCGTCACAATGCGGGCAGTAAGCCACACCTTTATTTCTGAATTCCAGCTCACCGGGTACTCCCACATTCCTCCAGCGGGCACCGGTAGAAAGGATTATGGTTTTACTTTTCAGCACCGCACCGCTCTCCAGAGTAACCTCAAGGAACTCCTCCTTCTTCTCCAGGGCCTTGGCACGCTGTGCGTTCATGATATCCACCGGATACTTCTTAACATGCTCCTCCAGGCTGGCTGCCAGCTGCGGACCCTCAACATATGCAACACTGATAAGGTTCTCAATTCCCAGGGTATCCCTTACCTGTCCTCCGAAGCGTTCTGCCACAATACCGGTGCGGATGCCCTTTCGGGCTGCATAGATTGCCGCACTGGCTCCTGCCGGACCACCGCCGATTACAAGTACATCATAGGGGTCCTTTTGCTCCAATTCCGATGCATCCGGTGCGCTTCCCAGCCTGGCAAGAATCTCTTCCAGTGTCATCCGTCCGCTGCCGAAAAATTCCCCATTAAGATAAACCGATGGCACTGCCATAATATCCCTGCTGTCAACTTCGTTCTTAAAGGCCGCTCCATCAATCATGGTGTGAGTAATGCCCTGATTATAAATGCTCATCAGATTCAGTGCCTGCACTACTTCCGGACAGTTATGGCAGCTCAAACTGATGTAGGTTTCAAAATGATATTGCCCTTTTATTCTTTTTATCTGCTCCAGCACCTTGGAGTCCACCTTCGGCGCTCTGCCGCTGACCTGAAGAAGAGCCAATACCAGGGAGGTGAATTCATAGCCTAAGGGTATCCCTGCGAATATCACCCCGGTATCCTCCCCCGGACGGTTGACGCTAAAGCTCGGCGTTCTGGCCAGGACCTCCGGCTCCACCACTATTCTGGAAGACATGGAGGCCAGTTCTTCCGCCAGGGCGGTAATATCCCCGGAGATGGCATCGCTGCCCACGCTCAGCTTAATCTGTACGTCACCTTCCATGAGCTTAAGGTACTCCGCAAGCTGTTCCTTTATTTCCGCATCCAGTATCATATTTACCCCCATTCTGCCGTCAGGCTGTTTAAAAAACTGAATAGAAAGCACACTCCACGCTTTTTGTCGGTTGAAAAATGCATCTCTTTCAACCTATCCACTCGTTAAATCTTGCCTACAAGGTCAAGGCTGGGTTTTAGGGTTGCTGCTCCTTCTTTCCACTTGGCAGGACATACTTCTCCGGGATTATTTCTTACATATTGAGCTGCTTTTATCTTATTAATGAGAATGCTTGCATCCCGTCCGATGCTGCCGGCATTGATTTCCACCGACTGGATCACACCATCCGGATCAATGATAAAGGTACCGCGGTCGGCGAGTCCGTCCGCTTCGATCAATACATCAAAATTTCGGGAGATGGTATGGGAAGGATCTCCGATCATAACATAGGTTATCTTCTTAATGGCCTCCGAGCTGTCGTGCCATGCCTTATGTGTAAAATGAGTATCGGTTGACACAGAATATACTTCTGCACCAAGAGACTTCAGCGTCTCATAGTTATTCTGCAAATCCTCTAATTCGGTAGGGCATACGAAGGTAAAGTCTGCCGGATAGAAACAAACTATACTCCACTTTCCTTTAAAATTCTGATCCGTAACCTCTGTAAAGGCTCCGTTGTGATACGCCTGTGCCTTGAAGGGTTTTACTTCTGTTCCGATTAATGACATAATTAATTACCTCCTATAATTTATATTATTAATTTAATAATTTATTTCATCACTATTTTTAATAATAGTAATCGTTACTATTATTAATATAACAAATATCTTATAAATGTCAAGAGGCTTTATTGATATTTCCGAATTTATTTTCCTGCTTTTATGACAAAAAATTCTTCTTGTCTGAATATAAAAATAAGTGCAGCCACTGCGCAGGTTTCTCTGCTTAACGGTTGCACTTATCTTCGGAAGACGGCATGACCTCCCCCTTTCCTCCCGGACCGGCGGATCATCCGGCTAATCCATCTCCCTGATTATCTTACGGATCGCCAGAATATCACCGGGCGATACCGACAGTTCATCGATACCGTATTCCAGGAAGGTCTTGGTCAGCGTCCGGTCTGCCGCCAGCTCTCCGCAGATCCCGCACCAGATCCCTGCCTTATGGGCGTTTTCAGCTACCAATTTAATCTGGCGGAGAACGGCTTCATGATGCGGCTGATAGAATTCATCCAGCAGCGGATTCATCCTGTCGATGGCAAGGGTATACTGAGTCAGATCATTGGTACCTAGACTGAAGAAGTCCACCTCCGGTGCCAGCAGATCAGAAATCAGGGCTGCAGCCGGAGTTTCGATCATGATTCCTTCTTCGATCCTGTCACCAATGGGAATCCCTTCGCTTCTCAATTCCTCCTTTACCTCTTTTGATATCTCCTTAATACGCCTTACCTCCTCCAGCGAGGTAATCATCGGATACATGACTGCAACATTACCATAGGCACTCGCCCGGAATAATGCCCTAAGCTGTGTCTTAAAGATTTCCTGCCGAGTCAGGCAAATTCTGATCGCCCGGTAGCCCAGGGCCGGATTATCCTCCGGCTCCAGCTCAAAATAAGAAGCCTGCTTATCCGCTCCAATGTCCAGAGTCCGGATAATTACCTGCTTATCTGCCATGGTTCTCGCAGCCTGCATATAGACCCGGAACTGCTCTTCCTCCGTGGGATAATCACTGGCTTCCAGATATAAGAATTCGCTTCTGAAGAGACCGATGCCTCCCGCATCATTTTCCAGCACCGAGGCCAGGTCGTGAAGACTTCCGATATTGGCATACAGCTTGATCTTCCTGCCGCTTCCGGTTATATTCTCTTTCCCTTTTAATTGCTTCAGAAGCTCCTGCTTTTCCTTCTGCTCCGCCATCCGGCGGCGATACTCTGCCAGCAGCTCCTCCCCGGGATCAAGGATGAGCTCCCCGCGAAAGCCGTCCACAATGGCTATCCGGCCATGCCATTCCGGCCGGACCTCAATCCCGATCAGTGCCGGAAGCTGCATCGTCCGGGCGAGGATTGCCGTATGGGAATTCGAGGACCCCTGCCTGGTTACAAATGCCAGAAGTCTGCTTTTATCAAGCTGCACAGTCTCACTGGGAGCCAGATCCTGCGCCAGAAGAATTACCGGTTCTTCGCCGATATTTTCCTTTGCCGTATGTCCGGAGAGAATCCCTGCCACTCTCTCTGAGATATCTTTAATATCAATGCTTCTGGCCTTCATGTATTCATCCTCCATATCGGAGAACAATTGCGCAAAGCTGTCACCGGTAGAAGCAACCGCATATTCGGCGTTGACCATCTGAGTGCGGATCAGATGATAAATCGCATTATTATAATCCTCATCCTCCAGCATCATCTGATGCACTTCAAAAATCTGGGCATTTACCTCTCCCACTTCCCTGGCTGCCTTCTCATACAAGAGCTGTAATTCCTCGATGGCTTTTCCCTTCGCAGCCTCATAGCGTACAATTTCCGCTTCCGTATCTTCGATTCTCCGGCGTTTCACCACATTCTCTTCCTTGGCAAAGTAATGAAGCCTGCCAAGCGCTATGCTGTTGTAAATGCTTTTTCCCTGATAGCGCTCCATACTATAGATTCTCTTTCATGAAATTTTCCAAGGCCAGAACGGCAGCATCTTCGTCATCGCCTTCCACAGTAACGGTAACCTCATCATCCTTTTTTACACCAAGCTGCATTAAAGCCATCAACCTCCTTAAATCAGCACTTTTTCCTGCCATGGTCAGCGTGCAGACAGAGTTATAATTTTTGGCTTCCTTGGCAAGCAGTCCGGCTGGTCTTGCGTGAATTCCAATTTCATCCTGAATAACATAACTAAAACTTTTCATAATTTTCTCCTTCTTTCTTATAATAAGCAGCCTGCTCTTTCTATCACTGCTCTAACTTTATATTCAGTGAACCGACGACATCCCAAGCAATAAAAAACTCCTCAAAGCACCACAACAGCATCTTCATGCCTTAGGTAATGCCTCAAAGAGTAACAATCCATCAACTGTTATTATTATAGCAGACAAAGCAAGTGATGTCAATCATCGAACCCTCATCTGAAAAGTCCGTCAAAAACACCTGTAAGGATGATATTACAAGGGCAATTCCCCGTTCTTATAAAAATACCGCTGTCCGGATTACTGCAGCGTCAAGCCATAGCCAACCTCATATAATAACCCGGCATCCTTATTACCGATATCACGGACACTCTTATAGTAGGGCATGGCAAGCTTCCCGGTAAACGGGGCCTCTCCGTACAACACAGAAGCCACTCCTGCTCCTTCGGTTCCCGGCAGATAGCACATTACAATACTGTCCCATTGATCCATATCGTCGGTGATAAGTACATTTCTTCCGGCAACCAGCAGGGTGATGATCGGTTTATTCAGAAGACTGACCTGATTGATAACATTTCTATTCTCCGGATGAGCTTTTGCCCCAGTAATGGAAAGATCCTCCGTATCCCCTTCGAACTCTGCATAGGGAACTTCTCCGATTGCCATGATGACTGCATCCGCCTCGGATGCTCTATCCCAATCGGTTATTATTTCAACGCCATGAGCTGCGGCAGCTTCCTGCAATCCTTCCAGAATCGTAGTTCCTTCGGTAATTTTGCCGCTCCCGCCGTCCATCTCTCCCTGCCAGGTCAACCCCCAGCCGCCGCACTGAAGTCCCATATCATCGGCAGCCGGACCGGTGACAAATATCTTCTGCCCTTTTTTCAGAGGAAGAAGCCCGCTCTCATTCTTAAGCAATACCTGGGACTTCTCAACCATCTGCTTCGCCAGCGCACGATATGCGTCACTGCCCGGTTCACTCACTTCCGTTTCCGCCTTTTCCTGGTATGGATCCTCAAACAGCCCCAGATCAAACTTCACTGTCAGAATCCGGCGGACGGCATCATCGATCCTCTCTTCCGAAATCCTGCCGCTTTTCACATTTTTAACAATTGCATTAATGGCTTCTTTATAGTTGTTCGGCTCCATCAGCATATCAACACCGGCATTGACCGCATTGGCGATATCCTCCTGAAAGGACTTGCCGCTAAGCGCATTCATCGCCTCCCAATCGGACACAACAAAGCCCTGAAAGCCCAATTCCCCTTTCAATACATCGGTAAGCAGGTATTTGTTTTCGTGCATTTTTACTCCCTGATAGGAGCTAAAGGATGCCATAACAACCCTGACCCCGGAATCTACCAAGGTCCGATAGGGTGCCAGATGGATGCTGCGAAGCTCCTCCTCCGGCATCCGGGAATCTCCCCGGTCCAATAAGGAGTTGATTTCACCGGTCCCATAAACAGTTCCGCCATCCGCCAGATAATGCTTCGCCGTCGAAGCAATTCCCTGGTCCTGCTGCCCCTTCAAATAGGCCTCTGCCAGGGCTGTAACAATTGCCGGATCATTGGAATAGCTCTCATAGGTTCTGCCCCATCTCGGATCTGTGCTTACCGCCACACAGGGGCCGAAATTCCATAGAATATTGACTAATTTCATCTCCTGGGCTACGGCCGCACCCATCTGGTACATAAGCTCCGGATCATTTGCCGCCCCCCGGCCGTGATTT
>JAEZFH010000108.1 GCA_023437885.1 Bacillota bacterium
GCCGAGAATAATACCGCAATAATGACAGGTGCCCAATTGCCAAACCGGTTAATCCGCGGCATGAGAAATCCCCGAAAATATAATTCTTCTGCAATTGGTCCTAAAATACCGTTGGCTATGGCGTAAAGCACCAGACTCGTTATAACAATCCCTCTCGGGTAATTTGTATAGCTATGAAAAAAATCAGCCAGTTTAAAATACTCCGGTATTCCGCGAAATAGGGTCCCAAACGCGATCCTGCTTTCAATCGGGGAAAGAAAAGTAAATACGATTGCTGCTATGAGCACTAAAACTGCCGAAATCCCAATCACTCTCACCGCAGGAATTTTTTCCTGCATAATAAAAGCACTTTGAAAATTCAATTTACCATTTTCTTTTTTGGAGTGATATAAGATAACACCAATTTCGCTTGGTATTAACACCACCAATATAATAATTATAAAACTTAAGAAGGGCGGCACTGCTGCCCTAAACTGTACTGCCCAGCAATATGCTCCCAGCATCAACAGGGCCGGAGCAAATACGAATAGTAATAGCTTTTTGATGGATATCTGTTTCATTTCATTGTCTGTCATCTTTTTTCTCCTTGAATTATATGTAATGGTCTCTCATGCCAATATCCATACGCTTCCTTGCCTTGCGGATTTGGGCAGCGCACAATAACAGCAAATTCCATCCATAGAAAGCATAAACCTTGGGATGGTCCCAAGGTCAATCTTTTTATTCAACCGGAGCAAAAACTTCAAGATAGGATTTTGTGGTTCCCGTATTTATGGTAATTAAAATCATATCGATTATTACAATTCCTTTCCCCTTCCAATGGTTATCCTCCATCCATTTGAGGGATTTTTGAAACATCTCCTGAAGTATATCCCCTCTCTCAACCGCATCCTCAACAATGGTATGCAGGCATTTATCATATTTCATTACATTTTTGCATGCTCCGGCAGGAAGATTCTGGCTGATATTTCTGGTAATCAGCATCTTATCATTTTCGATACCCTTTTCAGTATAAGTTATCATTCTTTTTATCGTGCGTATAATTGATTTTTCTTCCAGCTCCGGCTTCTTATTATGTATCTTCTCATATTCTGAAAAGGCTCTGTAGTCCGATATTTCTCCGATGACTTCAAACGCCGGCATCGCCTTCAAGGAGTATTGATTCAAATTTTTATCAATCCTGTCGCAAGCCTCCCGCCCTTTTCTTATGTTGGCAAGATGGTTCTTCATTTCTTTCAGCTTTAAAATAACATCTTGCTCCTTTTCCTCTAATATGGGTGCTATCTCTCGGGTATTTGTACACTTCCATATATTTCTGATCTCTCTCATGCTCAAGTCCATCGAACGATAAAATTCAATGGATAAAATCATATCAATATCACTCATCGTATAATAGCGGTAGCCGTTATTTTCCTTCAGCTCCGGATATAGAAGTTCATTTTCTTCATAATATCGTAATCTGTCTCTGGATATCCCGGTGATTTCAGAAGCTTGCCCTATTGTGAAGCGCTCCTCTTTGTTTTGAATGTATCTCATGCTTTTTTACCCCCAATGCAGTTATAGGAATAGTATAACAGAAGTCTGGAACATTCTAAATCCAAAATTTAATACAGCCGCAGTCAGTCGATGGACCGGTCTGCGGCTGTATTCCTGATACTGCAAATTATTATTGAAGAGTTTTCAGAAATTCCGTTACCTCATATGCAAGCCCGGAAATCTCTTCCACCGTGCGGCCGTTATATTCGGCAAACGCGCTCCTCTCGCCACCAAGGTCCCGTATCGTGTCATCCGCTTCAATTTCGGCCAGCATATTTGAGTTTATATAATACTTTCCATCATAGTTGTCTGCAAATAACAAGTAACGTCCACCCTTGCTTAACGGTAATTTCTCATCTCCATAGGAACGCAGCAGGATCTCTGTGCCGGGATCCTCTCCGCTCAAAGCACCCTCCACGCGGGCAGTATATACACCCTCAACATAATCATATTCATTCTTCTCTTCCTCACGGTCAGAGACAATTGCAACCTGAAGCAATTGCCGCCCACGCAAAGCCATTCCGAAACCGGAGGTGGCAAGCATCAGGGTATCATCCTGGGCGATACGCATAATCTCATTCGTAACAGTCTGATAACCCTCACCGTCAAAACGGTTAAAATCAGGATAATCGGAATGTGACCAGATCTGACCCTCATCATCGATCTCAAACAACACGTCCAAATCCCCGATCAGATAATACTCCCCTTGATTTTTTCCCAGCGGAAGCAGGTACACTCCATCCTTACGCAAAAGGTTTGTTGCTTCATCACCGGTGCAGCCACCATATAAATATTGCGTAAGATTAATCTCCTCGGGAACAGCATCCCCCCATACTGCCTCCAGCACTTTCACCGTGGACACCTGCTTTTCGCTTATGTCAGAGTCAGCTGCCGGAATAGACTGTGTATCAGCTACCTTGACGATAGCAAAGCTATCCGTCTCATACTCATAAAAGTTAAGAAAATTGAAGAAAGCAATCCTGTCCATTTCCGCCTTAAGCTCGATTTCCGAAAGCTTGAAATTATTTACCGGAAGCCCCTTAATCTCATGGGATTCACCGGCTTTACCGCCTGCTTTCGGTCCTTTCTCTTCCAATTCCGGATTTTGATCTGCCGGATTTGAATTCTCACCCGAAGGAATGGCGTTCTTCCATTGAATTGGCGTATCTATACGATTGGAGAGAAACACTCCCGCCAGCAAAACAACACAAGCCGCTGCAACTGCAGCGAAGGGTTTCCAATGCAGCATCATTTTCCTTCTGCCAGACCGGGCGGTGATATGCTTTAACATGCGCTCCTGTGCTGCGCCGTCTGGCTCAATCCGGTTCCAGGAATCGATAATCCTTTTATTCTTCATCTAAAAATCACTCCCTAATTGTTCTCGGAGGACATTGCGAGCCTCACATAAATAGTTACGGATTGTGGATTGCGGCTTATGAAGAATCTCAGCGATCTCCACGCTTGTATAGCCTTCATAATAATAGAGATACACCACTGTCTTATATTTATCCGGCAAGGCCATGACTACCGTTAGCGTGTCATCGACTCCAATATCACCGGAACCACGCAGCTGCTCATAATCCTCCAGGTTCTCCCGCCTGCGCCACCAAGCTTTGAGAATATCCTTGCATACATTGGACGCTGTTCTGATCAGCCATGCCTTTTCGTGCTCTTCACTCTCAAAGACAGCACCGGATCGAAGCATCTTTACAAAGGTATCCTGAACCGCATCCTCGGTATCGGCAGAATTCTTCATGTAAGCAAAGCAGACACGGTAAATGGTTTTTACATGGCGCGAGTATATCTCCGCAATCTCTTTGTCCGTACGCGACAAAGATTTAATCATCGTGTTGCCTCCTTTCACTAATAATACGATTGAGAGGCAGGAAATGTCGGGATGATTTTAACTTTTTTGTTCCTGCACCATTCGGTTTATCTCTTCAAAGAAAATACGTACATCTTCGTTGGTAAAGCATGCTTCGTAGACATAGAAAGCTTACCCTCTATACACTCACACTTGATATTGCCTTTCGGTATAAAATCAGTCAATTCTATTCCATGCTCTATCACTGAAACCCCTCCCCTTCTGTCTATCATCATTATTTTAAAAATTTCAGACTCTTTCAAACAAGATTTTAATTTTCAAATTAACCGGAATTAAGTATTTCTGTTCTAAATTAATGTAATCTGGTAATCCTAAAGGTTATTAATGAAGCATCGTCATATCATCATATAGAGTAATTGATAATGGTTCTTATTTACTTCCCCGGATCGTTATGATATAAATATGATATAGCAATAACTGCATTGTCCGAATCTTACAATAGTGTAATTAGTTGATAGATGAAAGGAGTTTAATATATGAGTATCTCATTTGAGTCAGAATTATCAAAAATTGAAGCACGGAATATCATAAAAATACCTTTAAGTTCGAGTCAGCTACTGCCTTCCCGTGGCATGGTTATGATTCAAGGAACAATAAATGATATATTTTTCAAAGCACCCTTAGAACCAGACGGGAAAGGAAGCCATTGGTTCGAAGTGAGCGACGTACTAAGCAATGAATTAGGTATAATGGTTGGTCAGACTGTTTCTTTAACTATAGAACCAATCAATGAATGGATAGAGCCGGAAATTCCTGAGGATATTATGGATGCAATCTGCAAAGCGGGTCTTATTAATCAATGGAATGGCCTTACCACAAAAGCACACTGGGAATGGCTTCGATGGATTCGTTCCACTAAGAACCCGGCAACCCGGCAAAAAAGAATTGATGTGGCCTGCTCAAAGCTGCAAAAAGGTGATAAGAGACCTTGCTGCTTTGACACAACACGTTGTACAATACCCGAGGTATCAAAATCCGGGGTACTTTTTGACTAGTTAGTCAAATCACTGGATACTAAAAAAAGTAATTATCATCATTCCCAGACTGATCAGAATTACTAACGAAGCAATCACTGCAACTACATCCCGTATTGTTAACCTAAGGAATATTGCTGTATCCGTTTTGTTTACAATCATTTGGCTAATTTTATAATCTATCTCTTTTTTCCACACAAGTAAAAATGTAACCCCTGTCATCACTGCTACCAGATGAAAAAAGTTATTTGTATACCACCCCATGATAAAGTTCCCGGCTGTAACTCCAATCCAAGATAAAAACAATAATATGAGTCCTAGCAAGGATATGGCGCTTGAGAAAAATTTCTTTTTTTCCTGTCTGTAAATCAGATAAAAAATATAGGAAACCAAGGGCACATACGCCAGGAAATGCCTGAAACACCTGTCCCAAAGCTATTTTGCGCAAGTCTCACAAAAATATTGGTAAAAGCTGAGATCAACGACAAAATAAATATTTTTGAAGGACCCAGGATTCTTTCGCAGAATACCCCAAAAAAAGCAATGGTGACAAGGTTAGTAATAAGATGGAGTTCAAAGGACATACCCGGGAAGCCCTCCATAACACCATGTACAAAAAGTGAGGTAAACAGTTGATATTTTTGATATATGCTCTCCCATGGAACAAGATAAGCAAACAAAGGAGCTGAATTATGAGCCGGTACTGATACTACCAAACAGCTAAGAATCAATACTAATGATATATACGGAAAAAATAATCCCTTAGATAAAAAAATCTTCTTTACCATTAAAATACCTCCATCTAGGCATCCCTATCCATTGTGAATATAATGCTATTAACTTAAAGTATAATTATTTTCATGACTGACTATGGAAGAACTTGAGCTTCTACCTGCCTTATCTGCTATCTTTAACATTTTACAAGCTGCAGCAGCTTTATAACCGTATTTGCGTTTCGAATCGTTATACTATCATACAAGGATGTGCCAACAATCTTTGACCAGCGCGTTCTTGAAAAAGTCTTTAGAGGTGCAGACCAAAAAACAACTCTGCCGTAATATGCAACTGCTTCATATTCCGGTTTTATTTCACCTACTTCCTCAAATACTTCTTCCACTGTAACCGGCGGTATTATAATAATCGCATTGTGCTTCGAATCCTTGTCCTGCCCCCACCATAATGGAGCGTGATCATACGCAGCCGATAAATCCTTTACCGATATGATTGCAACAGGTATTTTCATCTGAAATCGGTCTGCAATACATGCTTCGCACTCCTCTTTCAATTTGCTCTCATCATTATTATCGCTGGAAAAAATGATATTTCCGCTGTTAATATATGTTATGACGTCAAGAAATCCATTCTGCTCAAATAACTCTTTTAATTCAGGCATGGATATTTTGTTTTTCCCGCCCACATTAATACCCCGAAGAAATGCTATATATCGTTCCATTCACCGAAACCTCATTTCCAATATTTTTAAAACCATCACCCTATTTCATATGTCTTGTCCAGAATATCAGATATATCCAGCAGCCAAACATCAGTCATAAGACACTTCATTCATCGTCTACTAAAAAAGTAACCTTTCTAGAAATCCAGAAAAGATATGGTTTATCTCATTTAAAATCATCCAATTTACCTTTATTCTAATAGTAGTAGTTCACCCTTTGATAGTCAACAAAAAAATACTTTTTTTCTTGTATTGGTTTATAATTGTATTTTGCAAATTTTCTAGTCATAACTTGTCCTACAGAATCATATAATATAGTATACGTTATTAACGTATGGACAAGCAGTATTTCTTATTTCACTTCTACATCCTGTTATTCCGGGTTACACATCAAATACTTAACATCTAAGCTTCTTATTTTCGCAACTACGCTCCAACAGCAACTTATTAATGATGCATTGAAAGAGGTGATTCCATTGAAGGTGTGAAATTCATGCTTATTACCGTTTATTTTCATCCAAATTTATCAAAATTAAGGAGGTAGTATTATGTTTAAAATGAGAAAATGGCTAAGTATTTTATTCTCTATACTGTTATTATTTGCTTTCATGCCTGACAAAGAAGCGGATGCTGCTACCAATTGGAATTTGGTCTGGAGCGATGAATTTGACGGCACATCCTTAAAAGCTTCCAACTGGACTGCTGAAACTGGTACCGGCGTCAATGGCTGGGGCAACAATGAATTACAGTATTATACTAACCGTACTGAAAACCTTCAAGTAACAGGCGGAAATCTTGTAATAACTGCACGCAAAGAATCCTATGGAGGGATGAATTACACTTCAGCAAGAATCAAGACCCAGGGTCTTCGTAATTTTACCTATGGTAAAATTGAAGCTCGTATCAAGCTGCCAACGGGTCAGGGCCTATGGCCTGCCTTTTGGATGCTGGGCAGTAATTTTTCATCCGTCGGTTGGCCTTATTGCGGAGAACTTGATATTATGGAGCGTGTTAACGCCAACTCCTTTGTAAATGGTACCGTTCACTGGGATGCCAATGGTTATGCAAGCTATGGCAGGGAATCCGGCTATGTAGATTTTTCAGCATATCATGTATATTCCATCGAGTGGGATACGAATTATATAAGGTGGTTTGTAGATGGTGTACAATTCAATGAATTCTATATTGCTAACGGAACGGGTAATACGGAAGAATTCCAAAAATCTTTCTTTATCCTACTAAACCTTGCTGTCGGAGGAAATTGGCCAGGCAGTCCTAACTCCTCAACACCGTTCCCCTCGCAAATGTTAGTGGATTATGTCAGAGCTTATCAAGCATCGGCTCCGACTAATATTGTAAGCGGTGGTGTTTATACTTTGTCTGCAAAATGCAGCGGTAAAGTTCTGGATGTTGTTGATGCCTCCCAATTAGATGGAGCGAAAATGCAGCAATGGACGAATTATACTGCAAATAACCAGAAGTTCAAGGTTGAGCTTATGGGAGATGGATACTATAAATTAACAGCAATACATAGCGGTAAGGTACTTGATGTACCATATGGAGCCGCTACCGTCGGTTTACAGCTGCAGCAATGTTTTAACAATGACAATAATGCACAACGGTGGCGAATCGTAGATGTAGGCGGCGGCTATTATAAATTAATTAATAAGGCAAGCGGATTGACCATGGATGTATCCAATTCATCAACCGCAGATGGTGCAGCGGTTCAACAATGGACTGATAATGGTACGGATGCTCAAAAGTGGTTATTTACAAGAATCAATTAATCTCACATAAATATCAAATATAATCTATTCTAATCTATATAATTTAAATTTGTTAAAACGTACAAAATAAATAAATAAACAAAAAAGGTTCTACTTGATTTTTAAGTAGAACTTTTTTTGTAAAATATCAGCTCATTTGCAGGTAAAACCACATTACTGAGCAAAGGAGCATCAATCCAATCTATGAGCATTGTGGTGTATTTACCCAAAATGCCGATCACTTGATGTACGGGCAGCAATTTTGACATGGCATGTTCATAAAAATAAGGTTCAAAGGTTGGAGGAAGCTGAGATTTATAAATCAGCTTTTTCAACCTAACCTGTCTAGCCATTTCTTCCTGAACCGGATCAAATACCCCAGCAGAAACAATGGCAGCCTTATTTTGGTACTAACAGAATAGTTCTTATCATATTTTATAAAGGGAAATCAATAAGTATGAGGTAAAGACAGTGATAAAAGTAAAGGTTAATTTATTGCCCCTGGTAAGTAATATAAATTTACCCACCGTTTTGAAGACAGCCATCCTGCCGGGCGATACAGTAGAAAGGTTATTTATTGCAACCCAGGTAGGAGAGATTTTTTACATAGGAAATGGAGTAATAGAGACTTTTTTAGATATTCGCCCGCGCATCCTTGAACTAGGTGCTTCTTCCGGCGGATATGATGAACGGGGCTTGCTGGGACTAGCGTTTCATCCCGAATTTTACAATAATGGTCTGTTTTATCTTCATTATTCCGTAGCCGGAACACAAGGTCCGGGCGCTCTTCCCGGATCCTTTGAACCTAACCCTTGTAATCCCGCAACCTTAAATCTAAAATGGATAAATCGAGAAGTTCAATATAATCATATCGATACAGTTGAAGAATGGATGTTACAATCTAATGGCCAACCTCAAAGACAACGGACATTACTTAATATAAGAAGGCCATTTTTAAATCATAATGGTGTTAATAGCTTAAACTTTTCTCCGGAAACAGGAAACCTTGTTCTAACCACCGGCGATGGCGGATCCGGCTATGATCCATTTAATTTAAGCCAGGACGACATGGAAATCGCCGGGAAAATAATCGAAATTGATATAACTAAAAATACATTTCATGATAATCCACCCGTTGCCACTCGTTTTAATGAACTTCCTGCGCCCATTCAGGTAATGCTTACGGTTATTGCCAAGGGAGTTCGCAATATACCAGGCATTTCTTTTCAAAGGTTTCATAATCAGTATATCAAATACATTGGAAATGTCGGACAGGATCTGGTAGAGTCAATTTTTTCATTCGTTGATTATAAACCATTACCGGTTACTAAGCTTGTACAATCTTCTATGATGAAAACCGAGTCTGATCAAGAAGGATTTGTTAACTTTGGCTGGCGAGGGTGGGAAGGCGCTTTTCCTACTTCGATCATAAGAAGCTGCTCTGCAAACCAAACTTTGAATGAAAAAATATTTGCTTATTATGAAGAAACAGTAGAGACTTCCATTCGGCGCCTGCCTCCTCTGACCAGCTATTTTCATCAAGATGCCCGACCAGATAAATTTGGAGCAACCGCACTTACCGGAGTCCATCCATATATGGGGAGTGAAATCTCTGGTTTAACAGGAAGCATTGTATTTACCGACCTGGCTCGGAATGAAGGGTCCCCGCCGCCTGTTCGAGGTGTTTTAGCTTATACCAGAGCCGGAGCCGATTGTAAACCGAATGATTTTAGTGTTATTGAAACCGATTATGATTTTGGATCTGAATCCTCTTTTTATGTTAGCTTGGGAACCAATCTGGATCAAACCAAATTATATTTAGGAGTCTACGGCTCCATGAGAGTCGCCGATCTTAATCATGGTACTATTTTTGAAATTGTTCCATAATTTATTGCATAAAAATTCAATCAAATACCTGGTAATTAAAAACGGACTGAAAAATTAATCTTTTCAGTCCGTTATCTTTTTACTTATGTCTATACTCCCAATCCGCAATTAGACTATGCTTCCTGCTTTTTTGCCGCTATCAGCATCCCGACGAGTGAAACAACACTGAAAACCGCAATACTGATATGAGATACTTGCACTGGGAAGGAATATTCTATCGGGAATTGATCCAGTCGCAGAATACGCAACGCTACATCAATTGGGAGCAAGGAGGCAAGCGGCGCAACCCATGAAGCCAAAAATGAAGCAAGTGCATAAATAATCGCAGTACAAACCGCCAGAATGTATCCCTTCTTAGCCGCCACCGCTAAGAGAATAACGGGCAGCACACATAGGAACATGAGTAACCCGGCTTTCACATAAATCCACAGCCCGTCAAAAAAGGATTTGAGGTCAATCGGTACATTCACGAGAAGTCCCGTCAGGTTCAAAGCATAAGTTACAACGCACATCAGTATGATGGAAAGAAACAGCACGGTAAGCTTTGCAAGAGACAGCCTTATGCGGCCTACGGGGACGGTGAGTAGATTTTTATATGTGTTTTCAATTCTTTCTCGTATGAAGATATAAGAACCAAATACACCGAATAGGCAAGGCCAAAGCAAGATCACCTGCGGCCAGAGGTTTTGAGTAACGTATTTTATCCATGTAAAGTCGCCGGGCTTTGTGAGGTTGATGCCAAGTGCCATCAGTGGGAGAATACAGCAACCGCCGAGGCCAATCCACAGCATACTGGAGCCCTTCAGCTTCTTTATTTCGGCTTTCACAAGATTAACCAATTGTCACCCCTCCTGTCACCTTCACAAAATAATCTTCCAGGCTGCCTTTTTGCAGAGCTATTTCAGAGACACCAATTTCCGCGCCGTTCAGCGACCTATTGATTGCCGCCCAATCCTGTTCAATTTCGTATACAAGCAGGGTTTGGTCATTGGTCGCTTTCATATCCTTTATGTGAAAATCACGCTCAAGGATTAATACTGCCTTTTCCATAGAGGATAAGCTGAGCTTTACATACTGGCGGTTTTTATAGCGAATGGAATCCAAGTCCGATTCCTCAAGCAACACGCCGTCATGGATGATTCCTACCACATCAGCCATCTGCTCGATTTCACTTAGGATATGACTGGAGATTAAAATGGTCGTTCCATGCTCCTCGCACAGAGAGCGCAGGAATCGGCGCATTTGCTGTATCCCGATAGGATCAAGACCGTTTGTAGGCTCGTCAAGGATCAAAAGCTCCGGCTCGTGCATAATGGCCATGGCGATGCCCAGCCTCTGCTTCATGCCCAGAGAATACTTTGATGGCCGTTTATTCTGCGCTTCGGTTAAATCCATTTTTGCAAGCGCAGTTTTAACCGCATCACGCTTATGAATCCCCCGCAAGGACGCGATAAGCTCTAAATTCTCCCAGCCCGTGAGGTTTTCATAAAAGCTGGGTGTTTCTATCATCGAACCGATGCGGTGATAGATGGCCTTTTTCTCTTTTGCAAAGCTGTCACCAAAGATTGAAACCTTGCCGGATGTAGGAGCAAGCAGCCCCATCATCATGCGAATCGTGGTGGTTTTTCCGGCTCCGTTGCGGCCAAGCAGTCCATATATCTTGCCTTTAGCGACACGGATATTCAGCT
>JAEZFH010000154.1 GCA_023437885.1 Bacillota bacterium
GAATTCTCATCCAGGCTGTCCTTGGCCGACGTTCCCACCGAGATGTTCACCACCCTGATATTATATTTCTTTTTATTATCTATAATCCATTGAAGTCCGGCAAGTACATCTGAGATATTACCATCCCCTCTTTTATCCAGAACTTTAACACCAATGAAGTTACACTCAGGAGCAATCCCCATGTATTTTCCCTTCGAAGAAAAACCATTTCCTCCGATAATCCCTGCGACATGAGTCCCGTGTCCATTGTCGTCATAGGGCTCTGTTCTGTGGCTGATAAAATCCGCAAAGCCAACCACCCGGTTACCGCCCTCGACAAAGTCTTTATGTAATGCAATCCCGGTATCCACTACCGCAACGCCTACTCCCCGGCCAAAATACCCGTGCTCATGAGCCCACTTGCTCTCAATAATATCGCCGACCCGGTTCATCTGAGCTGTAATATGGGTATCCAATTCGTAGCTGATCATTCCCTCCAATGATTTGATGCTGTCCAGCAAATCTTCTTCTATTTCCATAACACAGGCTCCAATCATCGGAAGCCGGTACTTGATATGTCCCAGCTTCTCTATGGTCTGCCAGCGCTGCCCGTAATCCTCGCAATACACTATTATCTGGATTTTATGCTTTCTGATCATCCGTCTGCTCCATCGTTTTTTGTATTATCCTATTCCGAAAGCTTAACCAATATACATCAATGCCAAGCCAAAAAGAGCTGCTGCGGTAATTTCGCACCAGCTCTTTAGACCTGTTGGTTAGCAAAGACTGCTACCCGGCATTGTGATCTCTATTTAGAACACAACCGTAAGCAGCATCTTAAACTGTTCCTCGCCATATACGGCATGTGATACCTGGTTAGGCATAATTAAGGTCTCGCCCTTCTTCAGGATAAATACCTCGTCACCTACCGTGAATTTCCCGGTTCCGTCCAATACCGTAACCATTGCATCTCCATCAGAGGAGTGGGCACTGATTTCTTCTCCCTGGTCAAAGGAGAATAGGGTCAGACTGACACTCTTATTCTGTACCAAGGTCTTGCTGACCACCTGGCCCTTCTGATAGCTGATTTCATCCTCCAGCTTTAGAATCTTAGACACCTCAATATTCTTTAACCTGTACTGTTTTGATTCTTCCATAATTGCTCCTTTCCTGCCGCTGATCCCTGGCGCCAATTTCCATTTTTAATTCTTCTTATATCCATACTTTAATAAAGTATAACCTGTTTCTTTATCATAGGTTTATTATATCATGCCCGGAGAATTTCTATGTTGCCACAGCTACATTATTTATGAAAATCGTCCATATCTTACCTCTCAGGCGGATTAAGGAATTGATTAAGATATTCCTATAACCAGATACATCCACGGATGCAGCCACTCATTTCGCCACTCGCACCATAATTCTTCAATATCATCCATTTTTTTATGGTTTACACAGGTCTTGTCTGAGAGTATGTGTCGTATAATTTACAAAAGACACTATAATTATTTCTAAAAATAGGAAATCAGTCAAGCAATCCTTCATATGATACATTGTAATTATTATTAGGAGGAACAATCAATGAGTGATTTACAAGCAACAGGTTGTGACGGCAGAAGAGACTGTGATAACAACAACAGTATGTGTCTTATTATTATTCTCTTATTATGCTGCTGCAATGGCAACAATGGTTTCTTTGGAGGAGACTGCGGTAATGGCGGTTTTGGTAATGGTGGCTGTGGAAGTATCATCTTTATCATCCTTATCCTTTGCTGCTGCTGTGGAGGAAATGGCTTCTTCTAAGAGCTATTAACTGCACAGGCATGAACTTCTAATGACGAAATAAGAGGGCCACCATTCAGGCGGCCTTCTTATTTTTTTACTATTATTTATTATTTTTAAGCTATTTCTTAAAATATGTTATTTTAAGAAGTTATTCTTAATTTCTTCTTTTAATCACTTCATAAAATTTCTTTACTCTCTTATTAATCTTTTCTTTTTTTCTGACGTTTCAGGCGTTCAAAGCACCCTCTGTCAATTTCATAGATCGTATTGTCCTCGATGATCAGGTCAGCATCTGCATCATCCCCCTTGGAATAACGGGATAAGTTGGGGTTATCATTTCTTCCCCTGGAGGGGTTCATCGGCTTATCATATTGGAATCCGGCAGGTTTTCCGGAAGGATAAAACTTATCGCTCATGTACTGCCTCAAATTATTTTGTCATTTTAATATATGATTTTTTTACTCAAACGTCCTTAAAATGATTGAATCTATCCTTTCTTTCTTATATACTATTGATAAGCTAGCAAGGACAGTATTTATTTAACATCCGCTCTATTCCGGTCATTTATCCGGGAAGACTTCAATACAAGATATGCAGGAGGTAACTATGTCAGGATCCGTATACGGTACCCTATTCACAATAACAACCTGGGGAGAATCCCATGGCGCCGGAATCGGTGTCATAGTCGACGGCTGCCCTGCCGGACTATTGCTGGAGGAGGATACGATCCAGTCCTATTTGAATCGAAGAAAGCCCGGTCAGACAAAATATTCGACACCGCGTAAGGAAGAGGATAAGGTAACCATTCTGTCCGGCGTCTTTGAAGGCCGCACCACCGGTGCTCCCATTTCGTTGGCTGTATATAATGAAAATCAGCGTTCCGGTGATTATTCGCAGATTGCAGGCGCTTACCGCCCGGGCCATGCCGATTATACCTTTGATCAAAAATATGGCTTCCGGGATTACCGGGGCGGTGGACGCTCCTCCGGCCGGGAAACCATCGGAAGGGTTGCTGCAGGTGCCATAGCATGCTGTATTTTAAAGGAACTGGGTATTGAGGTAAACGCCTATACTCGCTCCATCGGTCCGGTTTCCATCGATCCTCAGAGATCCAGTCTCCGGGAGGCACGCTTAAGCCCCTTATCAATGCCGGACCCCGAGGCCTCCGAGCGTGCGCAGGATTATCTGCTGGAACAAATGGAGGCTCATAATTCCGCAGGGGGAGTAATTGAATGCATTGTGTCAGGTATGCCTGCCGGAATAGGCGAACCTGTATTTCACAAACTGGATGCTTCCCTGGCGAAGGCAGTGATGTCCATCGGCGCGGTCAAAGGAGTGGAAATCGGTGACGGCTTCCAGAGTGCTGTATTAACCGGAAAAGAGAATAATGATTCCTATTATTATGACAATAATCAGAAGGTAGTCAAGGAAAGCAATCATGCCGGCGGTATTCTCGGAGGAATTAGCGACGGCTCCGATATTATTCTTCGGGCTGCAGTTAAGCCAACCCCCTCTATCTTCTGTCCGCAAAATACAATCAATAATAAAAAGGAGAATGTTGAGATTCAGATTAAAGGCCGTCATGATCCGGTAATCGTCCCCCGCGCCGTGGTAGTGGTTGAAGCAATGGTTGCGATCACGCTAGTGGACCATTTGTTTCTGGGTATGACCTCCAGGTTAAGTAAAATCAAAGATTTCTACCGCTCCGAATAAGAAGTGTTGTTTTTTATAGTTTTTATAATGTCTTTTGTAATATCTTCAAATGCCAGAGATAACTAAGCTACTTTAATATCAAAAAGTGCCTTGTTTTATCAGCCCTCCACCTATCCAGCTGTTAAAACAAAGCACTTTTCTTATTTTTTTATATAATCCTTCCATTATCATGGCCTACGGTATTTTTGCTGTCGGTTTTATTTTTGCATGTTCCCGGCAAATTGCTGCATAACCGCCTTTACCTCTTCTATCTTCTCCGGCCGTAGTAATTCCAGTATTCTCGGAATGCTTGCCGCTGCATCCTGAGCACCGAAGCTCCCTTCATCCTGCTTGCGAAAGTTATCCTCCATAACCTCCCTAACCTGTTCCTCCTTACCTGCTTGTGCCCTTTCCAAAATATACTCATAAAACTGCTTTTGTCCCGGATTCATAAAATCATTCTCCCTTCTTTACAATTTACTGCTTTACCGAACTTCCTAATTAAATGTCAATATCATTATTCATTATTCGTTATCTGCTATGATTTATTTTCCTGTTCCATACCGTATATATGATGTCTGATCTGAGCCGTTGCTATACAGTCATAAGCATAATCACAGGAATGGGCAACCAGGAGCGCTGTCTCTTCAAAAAAATCCAGTACTTCCCATAGTTTTTTCCATATCTCGGTATAATCTCCATTCGGAAACAACTGCATGAAGCGTTCCATCTCCGCCGCTGGCAGATACCGTTTCAGATATTTTGAATACTTACCCAATATTCTTGAGCTGCCCTGCTCTATGCCTATTCTCCACCGGAGCATCTTTACAAGCATCTCCATCTGATCATGTTCCAGGTAGGTTTTTGCGTATAAAAATTCCTTACGGCATAACCCCTTGGCCACATAGATCGAGAGCCACCAGAATTCATTACAGCAATCCGCAAATTCCTTGGCGGACGGCGCTTCTATATAGAATGCCTTCTCCGACACCACATCAACAAGCTGCGGATCCTGATCCTTATCCAACAGGATGATTCGGGGTTCCTGTGGGTCCAGTTCATCGATATGCTTTCGGTCTACCAAGGTCAGGTCAATTCTGGTGCCGTCAGTAAACTGCATAAGATATACAAAGCTGTCATCACCGGTGTAATCATAGGGATGACTATACCAATCCTGCGGCAGCTGCATAATCAGAATATCTCCGAAGTACCGAATCCATTCCTTATCCCCAGTAAATTCCCGTATCCTCTCTACCACGTATATCACATCATAATCGCTGTATCTGTCATGAACCGCACTTGCTGAGGCTCTGGAACCGTTTAATATTACTGCCCGGATTCTGTCATCCCTGCGTGCGCGTTCCAGAATAAGCTCCAGCATCTCCTGCTCCGCTCTCATGCTCTTCCCCTCTATTACCTTTCCTGCTTTCAATCCAAGCCTTCTGACAAAACCATATCCGCAGCCGCTGTTGGTCTTACTCCCATTGCAAAATCTGCAAGAATCTGCAGCATTCCGTACTGCAGGACAGGATAAACGCCACTGCATTCGGCACAGAGATAAAACCTGCCAATATTATAGCTTATTCTGCCGTATTTTTCTACCATATCCGTAAAGGTCCATCCATAGAATCCTTTCAGAAGCAATATAAGGTAACATATATATCCTTTTGTAATATTTTTGCATCGCTTTTCTTCCTGGCCTTCCCTTTGGTACATTTTCCCACAAATTATATCAGCATTTTTTATGAAAATGATTGACAAGAACAATTTAGCTAGTATAATTTATATTGTTGCTGTTTAGCGTAACTAAACTTTTAGTTTATTCTCAGTAAGAATTTCGAAAGGAAGCACCCCATGAATATCGGATCAAAAATCAAAGAATTACGCATTCAGAAGAGTCTGACACAGGAAGAGCTGGCAGACCGGGCAGAGTTATCCAAGGGCTTTATCTCCCAGCTGGAACGGGATCTGACCTCGCCCTCGATTGCAACCCTAATGGATATCCTGCAATGCCTGGGCACAAATCTGGAGGAATTCTTCAGCGGAACCTCAGCCGAACAGGTAGTGTTCAAGAAATCAGACTACTTTGAAAAATATGATTCCGAATTAAAAAATGAAGTGAAATGGATCATTCCCAACGCTCAGAAAAATATCATGGAGCCCATCCTGCTGACCTTGGACGCCAGCGGATCAACCTATCCCGACAATCCCCATGAAGGGGAGGAATTCGGATATATTTTAAACGGAAGTATCACCTTACATATCGGCAACCGGGCCTATAAGGTGAAGAAAGGCGAATCCTTCTACTTTACTGCCAATAAGCAGCATTATATCACCGCTTCCGAAAAAACAGGCGCTACCCTATTATGGGTATCCACTCCGCCAAGCTTTTAATCCAAGACGTGAAAGGCTGTCAATCCGGCTTTTTGAATAAATAGGAGGAACCCAAGATGACAGATAATAAATTAATCAATCTTGTGAACATAACCAAGTCCTTTGGTGATACCATGGTGCTTGATGAATTAAATCTATATATACGCGAAAATGAATTTTTGACCCTGCTCGGTCCCTCCGGGTGCGGAAAAACCACTACGCTTCGAATCATCGGCGGCTTTGAGACACCGAATATGGGACAGGTTATCTTTGAAGGAAAGGATATCACCAAGCTCCCGCCCAATGAACGCCAATTGAATACGGTTTTCCAGAAATATGCCCTTTTTAATCACATGACCATTTCAGAAAATATTGCCTTCGGCCTGAAAATAAAGAAGAAAAGCAAAACATACATCCAGGACAAGATCAAATATGCCCTGAAGCTGGTGAATCTGGAGGGTTTTGAAAACCGTATGCCGGATTCCTTAAGCGGCGGACAGCAGCAGCGTATCGCTATCGCCAGAGCCATCGTTAACGAACCCAAGGTACTTCTCCTTGACGAACCGCTCGGTGCCCTGGATTTGAAGCTTCGCCAGGATATGCAATATGAGCTGATCCGTTTGAAGAACGAATTGGGAATTACCTTTATCTATGTTACCCATGACCAGGAGGAAGCGCTGACCATGTCCGACACCATTGTGGTAATGAATCAGGGTTATATCCAGCAGGTCGGTACACCCGAGGATATCTATAACGAACCAAAGAATGCCTTTGTAGCCGATTTCATCGGCGACAGCAATATTATTCCCTCCGTTATGGTTGAGGATAGACTGGTGAATATACTCGGGGCCAACTTCGCCTGCGTTGATATCGGCTTTGGCAGGAATAAGCCTGTGGATGTGGTCATCCGTCCCGAGGATATTGACTTGGTGAAGCCGGAGAATGGAATTATCAGCGGCAGGGTAACCTCACTTCTCTTTAAGGGTGTTCATTACGAGATGGAGGTAACGGCGGGCGGACGGGAATGGCTTGTTCATTCCACAGACCTCTTCCCGGTGGGGAGCGAAGTTGGAATCAGTGTCGATCCTTATGATATCCAGATTATGAATAAGCCGGAATCAGAGGATGAAGAAGCCGCAGAAATTGCAGAATAACAAATCAGGAGATGAAGTCCCATGGCAATTACAGATAAATTAAAGCTTTTTACGGAGAAAAAGCCGGACATCGGTTTTCAGTTTTCTCGGGCGAACAAGGTAAAATGGCTTTCTTTTCCCTATATCCTGTGGATGATAGGATTTATCATAATTCCCTTGATTATGATCATATATTACGGTCTGACCGGCAATGGCAACCGCTTTACTCTGGAGAATGTATTCCTGATTGCGGACCCGCTCAACCGGCAGGCTCTTGTACTGGCTCTGGAGCTTTCCGTCATCAGCACCGTACTTTGCTTGCTGCTTGCTTATCCATTAGCAATGATATTGAATAATTCCAAGCTGAAAAGCAACAGCTTTATCGTACTCATAATTATTCTTCCGATGTGGATGAATTTTTTGCTGCGCACCATTGCCTGGCAGAATATTCTTGAGAAATCCGGTGTATTGAATACGGTATTGGGGTTTTTGCACCTCCCGACATTGAATATTATCAATACTCCGGCCGCAATCATCCTGGGCATGGTATATAATTTCCTGCCCTTTATGGTGCTCCCCATCTATAATGTTTTAATCAAGATTGATAAGGATGTTGTAAATGCAGCCAGAGATCTTGGTGCCAGCGGTACACAGACCTTCGCCAAGATTATTCTGCCCCTGAGTCTTCCCGGTGTGGTAAGCGGTATTACCATGGTGTTTGTGCCCTCGCTCACCACCTTCGTTATATCCACGATCCTTGGCGGAAGCAAGATCGTTCTGATCGGTAATGTGATAGAGCAGCAATTCCGGTTGGGTAATTGGAACACCGGTTCCGGCCTTTCTCTGGTATTGATGATTTTCATATTATTCAGTATGGCAGTCCTGTCCAAATATGATAAGGAAAAGGAGGGAAGCAATATATGGTAAAGAAGCTTCTAAGCCGCTTCTATGTCGGCATTATTCTGCTGTTTTTATATGCACCGATTATTATCCTGATCGTCCTTTCCTTTAATGCCTCCAAATCCAGAGCAAAATGGGGCGGGTTCACCCTGCATTGGTATCAGCAGCTCTTTCAAAACGATGATATCATGGCGGCTCTTTCAACCACTTTAATCATAGCCTTTTCCTCTGCGCTCATTGCTACTCTGCTGGGTACCGCAGCTGCGATAGCCATAAATAATATGAAGAAGACTCCACGGGCCATATTGATGGGTATTACCAATATCCCGATGCTGAATGCGGATATCGTAACCGGTATTTCCTTAATGCTGATTTTTGTTGCATTGAATTTTACCCTTGGATTTACCAGTGTGTTACTGGCACACATCACCTTTAACATTCCGTATGTAATCCTGAGCGTCATGCCAAAGCTGAGGCAATTGAATTCTCATACCTTTGAGGCCGCCCAGGATCTGGGAGCTTCCCCGATTTATGCCTTTTTCCGGGTGATCCTGCCGGATATCTTTCCTGGCGTTATCTCCGGTTTCTTCCTGGCCTTTACCATGTCTCTGGATGATTTTGTTATTACCCATTTTACCAAGGGACCCGAGATCAATACCCTGTCAACCAAGATTTATACCGAGGTTCGCAAGGGAATCAAGCCGGAGATTTATGCACTTTCCACTTTGATGTTTGTAACCGTATTATTGCTGTTAATCTTTATCAACCGGAGAAATGCTGGCAAGAATGCGCCAATGAGAAAGCTGTAAACCCACTATATTACAAGGAGATATGATGATGAAGAAAATAATTGCAGGTTTCGCCCTACTGGCCTTTTCCCTCAGCCTTCTGGCTGGCTGCAGCAAGGATGAGGGCGAGAAAGTCTATGTGTACAACTGGGGAGAATATATTGATCGGGAGGTCCTTGATTTATTTGAAGAGGAGACCGGTATTAAGGTTGTATATGATGAGTTCGAGCAGAATGAAGAGATGTTTCCCAAGATCAAGGCCGGTGCGGTACAATACGACGTTGTATGCCCCTCCGACTATATGATACAGAAAATGATCGATGAGAATTTGCTTGCAGAAATTGATTTTAATAATGTACCTAATATCTCAAACATCGATCCTTCTTATCTGGAAAGCTCAAAAAGCTTTGACCCGGAAAACAAATACAGTGTGCCTTATTGCTGGGGAACCGTCGGTATCCTTTACAATAAGACCATGGTGGATGGCCCCATCGATAGCTGGTCGGCCCTCTTTGACAAAAAGTATTCCGGTAATATTCTGATGATTGACAGCGTCCGCGATGCTTTCGGTATCGCCCTGACTTATCTGGGTTATGACTTGAACACTACGGATAAGACCCAGCTTGAGGAAGCAAAAGCGCTTCTTTCCCAGCAATATCCTCTGGTACAGGCCTATGTGGTTGACCAGGTCCGGGATAAAATGATCGGCGGAGAAGCTGCTCTCGGTGTCATCTATTCCGGGGAAGCCATCTTCACCCAAAGAGAGAATCCCGATCTGGAATATGTTGTTCCGAAGGAAGGCTCCAATGTATGGATCGATGGCTGGGTTATCCCTAAGAACTGCCGTAACAAGAAAAATGCGGAAGCATTTATTAATTTTCTGTGCCGCGGTGACATCGCTTTGAAGAACTTCGAATACATCACCTATTCCACCCCCAATACGGCTGCCAGGGAAATGATAACGGATGAAGATATTAAGAACAGCAAGGTAGCTTTCCCAGAGCAAGCCGTTCTGGAGCGCTGCCGTACCTTCCAATTCCTTGGTGAGGAAATCGAATCCTATTATACCGAGAAATGGAATGAGGTAAAATCCAATTAATCCCATGAATATGACTGTCCCTGCTACACTTATCGGAATATTCAAGATAAATACAGAGCTTTTCGATTAAAAAAAGAATACCTGAAAATGACATATATAAAATGCTGCCCCAAGAATGATATCCTTGCGGCAGCATTTTACGCTATATTAGTTGCTATTTGTCATGCCGACAGTAAGCATCAGTCCAGCCTTATTTACCGAGACATTGTGATTGTAATAAATACTTTTTGACTATATTTCAATCCTGCATACTCTTCTGCTATAATACACAGGCAACCATCTACTCTCTTACTACATTCCGCTCCTCATTTCTTCGGAAGGCGAGAATATTCTCATAGACCTCCTGCGTTACTCTCTGCCTTGCTTCAACAGTAGCCCAGGCAATATGGGGCGTGATAATGAGCCTGGTACTGTCTTGTATCTCAATCAGAGGATTACTTGCCGTCATGGGTTCCACCGACAGTACATCCAGACCCGCTCCTGCAATCCACTCCTCCTTCAAAGCCTTACACAGTGCCTGCTCGTCAATGATCGGTCCTCTTCCCAGATTCAGCAGTATTGCATTCTTCTTCATCTTACGAAGCTCCTGCTCCCCGATCAAACGATCGGTCCTCTCATTCAGAGGAGCATGAATGGATACGATATCGGCTTCCTGCAGCAGTGTGTCCAGATCGACCTGCCGATATCCCGGGTTGGAATTCCGGCCGGAGGTGGAATAGTAGATGATGTTACAGCCAAATTGCTTTGCTGCCTCTGCCACCCCCCTGCCGATCTCGCCAAGCCCGATGATGCCCCAGGTCTTCCCTGCTATCTCATGAAATTTGACCTCGAAGTGACTGAAGATATCCGAACGGATATATTCTCCGCTCTTTACAAATCTGTCATAGTAGCTTAGCTTTTCATACAAATAAAAGAGTAAGGCAAAGGTATGCTGAACTACTGACCTGGTGGAATATCCCTTTACATTTGCCACAGTGATCTTCCTTTGATTGGTATAAGAAAAATCCACCATATTGGTCCCCGTACCGGTAATACAGATCAGCTTTAAATTCCTGGCATTATGCAAGATAGCTTCGTTCATCGACACCTTATTTACAATAATAACCTCTGCCTCCTCACAGCGCCTGGCATTCTCCTCCGGATCAGACCGCGGATACTTAACCACCTCTCCAAGGCTTTCAAATATCGATAAATCCACATCTTCTCCCAGCGTATCCGTTTCAAGAAACACAATTCTCATATTTTCCATCCTCCATTGGTAATTAATTTCATTTGTTGTATTTAGGCTGATTTAATACTAATTTTTATCCAAATTCAGCCTAAATTCTCTTGCTGAATATGCTTTTCCGATTGGCCTGCAATTCCCTGGACACAAGATGGAGAAGCAATTCCTCCAGTGCAGAAACAGTAGCTATCAAGCAGATTCCATAGAACAGGAATTCCCTGTGAATTACCCCAAGCAGCAGAGGTGCCAGAAATAGCAGCAGACCGGTCAGTTTATTGGCATAGGTATGAATGCTCCCGAACGTTCTATACTTAATTCCGGCCAGAATAATCGATGCTGTCCTGATTAAGCCGATGCACACTGTCCATATAAGGACCGGGACATCCGGGCGGATCACAGGATATAATACGGCAATCAATACGACAATTAGAATGAGATCTGCCGCCGAATCGAGCTTTTCTCCGGTTTTGCTCGCTGTATTCGTCCGCCTGGCTATATAACCATCCAGGATATCGCTCACCCCCGCAGCAATATATACCACATAAAACAAAGGGCTCAGAGGTCTGATCCAGAGCAGAACAAAGGTAAGGATGATTCTTAAGATTGAGATATTATTTGCTAATGAATTCATAGCATCTCCTCCTTGCAGCATAGGCACAAGTGTTTATGGCATGCTGCTACGCAGCAGGATGCGCACTCTGTTAGTTACATTGCCGGGAATCACAAAATTGTTCGAGTCCAAACGACTTTTGAAGGTCTTTGGAATCGAACAATTTTATAGTATCCTTCTCTATCGAATTCTCTCCGGAAATCCAACCTTTTTCTGAACCTTTCGAAGAGTCTTTCCTGCATAATAATTTGCCTTCTCCGCATTTGCCTTGATGATTCCGTCAATGTAGCTCTTATCCCTTTCCAGTCGGGCGAACTCCTCCTGAATCGGTTTCAGCATTTGAACAACGGCCTCTCCTACGGCTAATTTGAAGTCACCATAACCGGAGGCTGCAAATTCTTTCTCTGTCTCAGCCACATTTTTACCGGTAGCGATACAATAGATATCGATGAGATTCTTTATTCCCGGCTTATCATCACTATAACGGATGCTGTTATCCGAATCGGTAACCGCCCGCTTGAATTTACGAATAATGGAATCAGGATCATCCATCAGGTAGATGCTTGCATTGGGATTCTCATCGGATTTGGACATCTTCTTCTCCGGCTCCTGCAGGCTCATGATTTTGGCACCCTGCTTACCCAGATAGGGTTCCGGAATCGTGAATACATCTCCATAGATTCCGTTAAACCGTTCCGCGATGTCCCTGGTGATTTCAATATGCTGCTTCTGATCCACACCCACTGGAACAATATCCGACTGGAACAGCAGAATATCGGCCGCCATCAGAACCGGATAAGTAAAAAGACCGGAATTAATATTATCTGCATGCTTCGCTGATTTATCCTTAAATTGGGTCATACGGCTCAGCTCTCCCATATAGGTAAAGCAATTTAAAATCCAGCTTAACTCCGCATGCGCTGATACATGGGATTGGTAATAAATACAATTCTTCTCCGGATTAAGCCCGGCAGCAATATACAGGGTCAAAAGCGCTCTTGCTCTTTTGCGCAGCTCTGCCGGATCCTGACGAACCGTGATGGAATGCATATCAACCACACAATAAAAGGTCTCATATTCATCCTCAAAATCCACCCAGTTTTTTAATGCCCCCAGGTAATTACCCAGGGTAAGAGTACCTGTTGCCTGCATTCCGCTAAATAATGATTTTTTTCCGTCTAGCATACAATCACTTCCTATTCATTAGTCAAGGCCAATTAAGTCTGTTCCCAAGCTTTTGGACCTTGCAGGTATTATAATTAATCTGTTGATCAGGTATCATATGTCTGATGTCTGGCTTCCTATGTCAGGCTTCCTATGTCTGGCTTCATAGTGACTCAATATGATTCACTATCATCAAATAATACGGTATGATCTAATGTTATCCAGCGTTATTCAGTGTTATCCAGTAATATTTAGTATGATCCGGTGCTATCCAGTGTTACCTGGTATCCTCTGATTTTATTGAACAATATTAAATAAAACCTATTCTCACACTATTTTTAACGACTCATGGCAATAAAATTATCTCTTACAATATATAAAGAATACGGACAAATGTCAATGCATTTGTCATTGTTTCACATCTGCTAATTTCACCAGCTCATCCAGAGAATCAATAACTCCGTCATATTCCCTGACATCTCCGAAACCGTATCTTGCAAATATAAAAGGTACGCCGGCCTCCCCGGCAGCATTGGCATCCCCCTGGGTATCGCCTACATAGATCGGGTTGTTCAGCTTGTTGCGCTCCACCACCATGCGTATGTTGTCCGCCTTTAATTTACCGGAACGGCCGGGATACTCATAATCCCTAAAATATTGCTCCAGGTGTGGGTAGGCTGCAAAAAAGCACTGGATATAACCCTCCTGGCAGTTACTTACTATCATCAGCTTATATTTCTTTGACAATTCCTTTAAGGCATCTTCCAAGCCTTCGTATAAAACCGCTCCATGCTCCGCCAGATATTCACATTCGTACTCACAGCATTCCTCCATTACTTTAACCGCATGCTCACGGGGTACGCTTTGATAAAGCTTCTCAGCGATTACATCCAGGGGCAGACCGAATAACTCCTGTAGGCGCAGGGGCGTTACCACTTCCTTTATCTCCGGGTGCTTTGCTGTCAGCACCTGGTTGAACGCATTTGCAACTTCGGTAGTAGAATCCCATAAGGTTCCATCCAAATCAAAAATTATACTGTCTATCATTTGATAATCCTTTATCCTTTTCCTCGTATTTTTGGAACATTGTATTCACAACACCTTTCACCAGCAGTGAGTGACCGGATCAAACCATGTCTGCCAGCGTCCGTAATTTGATACTTCCTTCGGCAGTGCAAGCTCATAAATGCTCCGGTATCATGTCTGTCGACTTATATCATATACACAAGTTCATATGGCATGCTGCTTCGCAGCAGGATGCGCACTCCCTTCGGTCGGCTCCGATATAATTTCTACCGACATTATACCATGACGTCATTTTACCATACTCCGTAATAGCTTACAACTCCTATCAGCCCGTTGTTTTATCCCCATTTCTATCCATTCAAGGATTTTATCCTGACAGCATATAGTAACAGGATTTTGTTATCCAATCGGTAGTATTTGCAGTGATCAGATCATTTATTTTTCAGATAGTTTACACTCCCAGCAGAAAATAGCTGTGCAAGACGTTACTATATCCATGCTTTTGGCCGATATCTGTATTAACAAAGAAATTTTAAGGTGAGCATATGATTATAGATATAGATATAAAAATTGCAGACAGCCACGGTAATATCCTTCAGCATCTGGTAAAACGGTTTGATGATATTGATTCTTCCGAGGATCGATTGAATTTTAGTTTAGATATCGGAAAAAGCTTTGAACAGTTTTTATCCGAGTACATGACCTGCAGCGGACGCAGAGTCCAGGATAAACTTTTTAGCGGTAAGTATTCCCTATCCGAAAGTCCGTATCAATCCGGAGAAAACATTTCATCCAGTGGGTTACCGCAATCTGCCGGCAGCCTTCCGGCCGTCACGGAGCTTCCATTCCGGCTTCAGGAGGATATCCTGCAAGAGAACCATATTGATAAAGAATTGGAAGGCAAGGATATCGAATATCTTTTCCGCATCGGGAACGGTAATATCTTTTCCGGTAAATTTCCTGTGAAGCAACTGTTTCAAATCAGAGATTCCATCCCGGAAAGCCAGGGATTAAAACTTCTGAACAATCCTACCCCCGGGTATGAGGATTTAAATTACCTGATGCAAAAAGCCATAGAAAAATACGAAAATACTTTTTGCCATCTTACCCAGGATCAGAAAGAAAGGGTCGAAGAGCCGCAATTGGATGATTAACCCGGATGCATGGCATACCACACCAACTCAAAATAGAATCCACAAAACCTCATACCTATGCTATAATTCTCAATATATGATAGTGTCATATTTCTCTATTTCACAGCCATGCAAACTATAATGCAAAGCGTATTACAGAAAGGCAGGTAACAAAATGAAGCAAATTGCAAGCTTTACCATTGATCATATGAAATTACTACCCGGTTTTTATGTCTCAAGAAAGGACAAGATCGGGAACGAGACCATCACAACCTTTGATATCCGAATGACCCGCCCCAATCATGAGCCGGTGATGCAGACAGGTGAGATCCATACCATCGAGCACCTGGCTGCAACCTATCTGCGCAATCAGCCGGAATTCACCGACAAGGTAGTTTACTTTGGCCCCATGGGCTGCCGTACCGGCTTTTATTTACTGCTGGGAGGAGATTATGACTCGAAAGCAATTCTTCCCCTCATAGTCGAAACCTATGAATTCATCCGGGATTTTACCGGAGAAATTCCCGGTGCAACTCCGGAAAATTGCGGAAACTATTCTGATATGAATTCGGAGAAGGCTAAGTTCTATGCCAACCGCTTCCTCGATGAAGTTCTCTATAAGATTACGGAGGAACATCTGGTATATCCAGACTAACAAAATACAAAGACGAGCCTTAGGCGGATAAGCACTCATGAGTTAATAAGCTGACTCAGAAGGTTGCGGTCCGCCTGTTGTTTTTGTCCTAAAATACTATAATTATGAAGACTTCGGCGGTTTAGTGCATTTTTCGTGGTTTGATGAATATACTGTATTGAGTATGTATAATGGGAGAAGCTATGGCAAACCAAGACTATTTACACACAGTCGAGATAATGAAAGCATCCTTGCCCTATTTTGACTCCGCTACCAGAGTACGATTGGAATTCTTCAGTAAGGTGCTTGATCTGATGGGAAATCTGAGTGCTATGACCGGCCGCAATAGTATGGTTGCCTGTGGCTACGAAAGTACCAGTATCGATATGGAGGGTTTATTAAACGGTATCCGGCCTTTATGCAATAGCAGGGAACGAGACTTCGTTGACCGTATTCTGAATATATTTAACATGAAACGAATGTTTGAGATGTACAACAATATGATGAGCACGATGAATGCCATGCAGGGATTTGGAGGTTTTTCCTTCAATGATGAAAGTCCGAAAGATGATACTGATACAGTCACAGGTAATTTCACAGGATCGAACTTCGAATCCATCTTCCAGGATTCAGCTTCAGAAGCCTTCGATCCAATGGAAGCTTTCTCAGAACACATACAGGAGGATCACCCGAACAAAAGCAATTCCTTTTCCCCGGATAACTCTATGTTTGAAATGCTCAAAACAATGGTTCCGCCGGAGCAGGTAAGTACTTTCGAAAACTTAAGAATGCTTTTAAGCACAATGTCATATGATGGTAATAGTAAATCTGATGATAGCAAGGAGCATGATCATGGCTGATACATCCTGGACCAAAAACCCCAGATTAAATAACATTGATCCCCGGAAGCTGACGATTCTTCTGGAGCTAATGAAGGAAGCCGAAGGAAAGCCAATGGATAAATTAGTCCCCTTACTAATGAATACCAACAAACGGCTGCAGGAGCAAAACCTGACCTTCTCAAAGGATGAGAGTGATCTTATGATTGAAATCCTTACCAAGAACATGACACCAAAGGAAAAGTCACAATTTGAGATGATAAAAAAAATGATGGCTTCCAGAAAGACTTGAGGTAGGAACATACTCCGTCTTCCGTTCCACGTATAACCGGAGCGAGGACTGTCTAGTGCTACCGTGCACGCACAGTAGTACTAGGAATATCCAAGATATCACTTCCGATTCTTTTTTGCACGAAATACCAATCACTGCGATATTTCCGAAAAAAGAAGCGGAAGTGATATCTTCGTCATTCCATATGCAGCCGGCTCCGGTATTAAGACTGGATTTTATCGGTCTTTTTTATTGACATTAGAGAGGTTCGCAAAGCGTGCCTCTTATTGTTTTAGAATGGCGATCGAATAGAGCGGCAGAGCAAGAATACCATTTGTTAAGGTAATTTCACTTCCATCCACCGTAAGATATCCTCTGAGGGCAAGGTTATCATATCCTGCAGCCTTCAGGTCCACCGTTGCCGCCTCTTTATTGATATTCGAGACAACTACAATTTTACTGTCCTGATAATTCTTCTCCAGGGCACAGATATTCTTATCGGTAAGCGCCTCAACCATCGTGATTGTGCCACGGGCAAGCTCCGGATTCTCATTGCGGATTCGGATTGCTCGCTTATAATAATTGAGGATGGACAGCGAATTACCCTGCTGTTCATCTACGGGAGCAAACTTCTGTTCAACCGCATCCGCATCGTCAGGCCCCACCGTCATACCTGCGGTATCCGTTTTTGACCACTGCATCGGAAGCCGCTTATTCTCATCCTTACTGCCTGAACTGTTCATTCCAATCTCTTCACCATAATATACAAAGGGGCTGCCGCTCAGGGTAAGAAGAAGTCCTGCTGCCAGCTTCATCTGCTGCTCATCATTCACACACATGGCAGAGATGCGGGTCGTGTCGTGGTTGCTGATAAACGGCGCATCAATATAATCCGGATTTCCTGCACTATATTTCTCCTGCATATTCAACAGACTTTTTGCAAAGGAGGTTGCCGATCCCGTACCTAATTTCCGAACCGTATTCACTATAATCCCATTATGCTGGGCCAGCGGGAAGTTAAAGTAGCTGGGAACCCCGCTGGTATAATATGAAGCAATCGCACTGAATTCATCCCACGCCTCACCAACAACCAGCAGTCTTTGAAAATCCTCCAAGGTACCATATTGAGGATCCACCGAATAATAATCCAGTTTAGAAATAACCCCGTTAAAATCTCCAATTCCGTCCCCATTGCTGTCGCAGTAGGAATAAACAAAGATTTCATAATAATTTCTGTAATTATCACTGATGATATTTCCTTATAATGATAAGCACATGCGCTTATCTATAAATTCCATATCTCCTCATTATACTGGGCTATGGTTCTGTCTGAAGAGAAATATCCGGCCTGGCTGATATTTATTAACATCATCTTAGCCCATTTGTCTTTCACTTCATAATCAGCAAAAATTTCTTCCTTCTTCTGAATATACTCTTTCAGATCGAGAAGGGTCATAAACCAGTCCTTCTCTATGATTTCCTTATAAAGGCGTTCTAAATGCTCCTTGCTCCCAATCTCCAGCAGCTCATCACTAATGATAAAGTCAACCATTTTGCGGATATCTTCATCCGTTTGATAATAATCCTTTGAGCTGTAGTCTTTCTCATCGTAATGAGAGATAACCTGCTCACTGGTTTCACCAAAGATATAGATATTATCCGCTCCAACCAATTCGGCTATCTCTACATTGGCTCCGTCCATGGTACCAAGGGTAATTGCTCCGTTTAGCATAAATTTCATATTGCCGGTACCGCTGGCTTCCTTGGAGGCTAAGGATATCTGCTCCGATATGTCACAGGCCGGGATCAGCTTCTCCGCTAAGGTAACATTATAGTTTTCCACCATGACAACCTTCAGGTAAGGGCTTACCTCTTCATCCTGGTTAATCAGCTCCTGTAAACATAAAATCAGATGAATAATATCCTTGGCTATGACATAAGCCGGTGCCGCTTTCGCTCCGAATATAGCGGTAATCGGAGTGTTCGGGAGCTTACCGCCCTTAATTTCCAAATATTTATGAATAATATATAAAGCATTCATCTGCTGTCTTTTATACTCGTGCAAGCGCTTTATCTGAATATCGAAGATAGAGTTTTCATCAATTTCAATATTTTGTGTTTTTAATAAATAATCCTTTAAAGCAATTTTATTTTCCTGCTTAATACGGCGCAATGTATCCAGAACTTTACTGTCCTCTTGAAAAGCGGACAGCTTTTTCAGTTCATCCGCATCCTTTTTAAATCCGTCTCCGATGAGCGTTGACAGATACGCGGTTAGCGGATGATTGCAATGCATCAGCCAGCGGCGGAATGTGATGCCGTTGGTTTTGTTATTGAATTTTTCCGGATAGATTTTATAAAAATGATTTAATTCATTTTCCCTTAAAATATCCGTGTGAAGCGCTGCAACACCATTGACGCTGAAACCATAATGAATATCAATGTGGGCCATATGAACTCTGTCCTGGCTGTCAATAATTGAAACCGCCGGCTCTTCAAATTTTCTTCTTACCTTATCATCCAAAATCTCAATGATCGGCACGAGATGGGGAACCACTTTATTTAAGTATCCAATCGGCCATTTCTCCAGAGCTTCCGATAATATGGTGTGATTGGTATAAGCACAGGTCTTTGAAACTATTTCGATCGCTTCATCCATTTCAATATGCCGTTCCACGAGTAAGCGAATTAATTCCGGGATTATCATGGTAGGATGGGTATCATTAATCTGTATTACCGCATAATCATAGAGATCATGAAGACTGCTTCCCTTGGCAACGCATTCCTCTAAAATCATCTGCGCTCCGCTGCTTACCATAAAATACTGCTGGTAAATTCGTAAAAGCTCACCTTTTTCATCGCTGTCATCGGGATACAGGAATAGGGTCAGATTGCGGGCAATATCTTCTTTCTGAAAGGATATCCCTTCTTCTACCATGCTTTCATCGATGGTCTCAATATCGAATAAATGCAGCCAGTTTGTGCGGTTATCATATCCTGTAACAGGAATATCATAAAGCCTTGAGGCTATCGTTAAATCCTTAAACCTGACTGTATAGGAGTTCTCTCTTTTAATCAGCCAGCTTTCCTGCGCAATCCATGGATTGATGGTCTCTTTTTGGAGATGCTTCTCAAATACTTGCCGGAATAGTCCAAAGTGATAATTGAGCCCGATGCCGTCTCCGTTCAGCCCTAAAGTAGCGATGGAATCTAAAAAGCAGGCAGCTAACCGTCCCAGACCTCCATTTCCAAGGGATGGCTCCAGTTCGATGTCCTCAATCTCTGTCATGGACTTTCCGTGTTTCCCCAGCAAATCTCTGATTTCATCATAAATTCCAAGATTGATCAAATTGTTGGATAATAATTTACCGATCAAGAACTCTGCGGATATATAGTAAACTTTTTTCTTAGAATCCTTTACCTGTTTATCCTTCGCCAGTTCCTTAGTCATTTCCAGCAAGCCGAAATAAAGCTCTTCCTTGGTACACTCTGAAATTGTTTTATTATACTTGCTTTGTAACATTTCTTTTAACATATTTCCCCTCATTTCTATGCGGAAGCTTTTCCTTCACTTCTGTCACATTTCCTGGTGCAAATTGCATCGTATTACTTAATATTCAGGTTCAGCGTAAATAGCGGATGCTGAATTAATTGAAATTGGATTAAGTGAAATCTGCAATGCAGCACCGGATTACGCTTCATACCTTTTACTTGTTATATTCTGTTCCTTCAGGTAATCTATCTGGCTCTTAAATTTTCTGAAGTCCGTCAGCTTCCATTCCCAGTTAGGCGATCCTAAGGTTCCGGGTGTATTAATTCTTGCCTCATCACCCAAATTTACCACATCCTGCAAAGGCAGAATAGCCATGCTGGCAATGCTGTCAAGAGTCAGCCGCACAAATCTTCTGGATATCACCCTGTCCTGATAGCCTTGCTTTCTTAATACCTTCCTTATCCCGTTTTGAATTTTTATATCCTGGGATAAATACCAGCCTTTTATGGTCTGGTTGTCATGGCTTCCTGTATAAATCACCATATTTTCTATATCTTCAAAATTATTATTATTTTCATTCGGGTCAAAGGTAAATTGAACAATTTTCATTCCTTTCAGACCGTAGTGATTTTTGAGTTCGTGAACCTCTGCTCTCAACTCTCCTAAATCCTCTGCAATAATCTCCACTTCAGGAAACTCCTTCACGATTCGATCAAAGACTTCATACCCGGGAGCCTCCAGCCATTCACCTTCCACTGCAGTCTCACAGGTTGCAGGTATCTTCCAGTAGGTATCAAAGGCACGGAAATGATCAATTCTAACAATATCAAATAATTTGCTGCTATACGCAATTCGATCTATCCAAAATTGATACTCCTGTTCCTTGAGATAATCCCAATCATAGATGGGATTACCCCATCTTTGGCCTGTTGCACTAAAATAATCCGGCGGTACACCCGCAATAAAGGACGGCGCTCCGTCCTCTTCCAGCAAGAAGCATTCCTGATTGCTCCAAACATCCAAGGAATCAATTCCCACATAGAAAGGAATATCTCCCATTACCCGGATTCCCTTTTCATTGGCATAGGATTTTAGCTTCATCCATTGCTTATAGAACAGATATTGAACAAACATTTCGTACCGAATATCTTCCTCATAGGGTGAGAGATCATAGGCTCTGTTTTTGATCCATTCCTGTTCTTCCATCTCCCATTCATTCCAGCACCGCAGTTCGTTTTTCTTCTTTAGGGTTAAAAATACTCCGTATAAATAAACCCAATCATTTTTGATGAACTCTTCGTAACCACGATCCGGTATGAACTTCTGAAAGGCTTTTTTTAAGTAAATACCTTTATACTCCCTGACTTTTTCGTAATCTACATATTTACTGTCCTTTTGAAACTTAGGCGGCACGCTTGTCAGCAGCCCATCGAAAACCAGCTCTTCCAGGCTAATGTAGATCTCATCACCGGCAAAGGAGGAGTATGGCTGATAAGGGGAATTACCAAAACCCAGCGGATTCAGAGGCAGTATCTGCCAAATATGAAATCCGCCTTTTTCTAGCAAATCAATAAATTCAAAACCGTATTTTCCCATATCACCAATTCCGTAATTGGATGGCAAAGAAGATAAAGGTAATAGTATTCCTGCTTCTCTCATAAAAGTCTCCGTTCTGCTGCCGCCCTGCGAATTTACAGCACAATATTTCACAATACTCGGAAAACGGTTTCTGTATTCTGATAAAAAAGTTATATCGATATTACTCCTTATTTTTGAATAACATCCATATAACTAATTTTACATACCTCATAAGGTATTTCCGTATACTGCCCTTTTTCTCCGTCAAGTAATTTCTTTAATTCATCAAACGCCTGCATGGACTTTTGATGAAAATCCTGCTTTACCGTATTCATGGCTATTTGGGTATAGC
>JAEZFH010000236.1 GCA_023437885.1 Bacillota bacterium
TATAAACCCTATCTGATGCAGCATAAGTACCCCTTTACCTCCATTTATTTTGAGATTGATCCGGAGCAGATTGATGTGAATGTTCATCCACAGAAGCTGGAGATACGGCTAAAAAACAGTGAGGAGATCTATCAGTGTGTAAACCGGCTCATCCGGGATACCCTCTCCGGTAAGGAGATGATTCCCAAGGTGATTCTTGTTCCCGAAGAGGAGAAAAAGCCGGAGCAGCACAAGCTGCCCGAACCCTTTGAGCAGAAGCGGAGAGAGCAATACCGGATGCAGAATGATACGGCATCAAAAGAGGCTTCTGCAATCCCCTCCAAGCAGCCCGCACCGGTGAGGTATGAGGCTGGTACCGATGTTTTGCTGCTAAAGGAAACCCTGGGTAAGGCTCCTTCCGGCTATATCTCCTCCGATCAGGCTGCTTCCCGTCCGACGGGCTACGTCCCGGAACATACCACCCCGCCGTACTCATCTGCGGCAAATTCTTCCCCGGAACCTCCGACCTCATCGCATTCCGCTTCGGTAAATTCTACACTGACAGGTTCTGGCAGGGCAGCAGAGCCGAAGAACACAAGCATTTTCCCAACACCAAAGACAGCAAATCCTCAGGCCAGTCTGGAAGCCTTAAGGATATTATCCGGAAAGCAGCAGGAGGGAGACCTGCACAAAGAAGCTTCAGAGGCTTCAGAAGTTTCAGAAATTTCAGAGATGGACCGCAGGGCCTCATTCTCTGATAAAGCATCTGAGAATATCAGCGAACCTCAGATTATAGTAGATAAGCAGTTGAATTTGTTTGCGGAACCTGCACCGGAAGAAGAGGGAAAGCCCTTTCTTTCAAAGCAGGCCTTTGAGGATCACCGGATTATCGGTCAGGTATTCTCAACCTATTGGCTGGTAGAATATAAGAAAGACCTCTATATCATAGACCAGCATGCGGCCCATGAGAAGGTCCTCTATGAACGGATTATGGCAGCAGCTAAGACAAAAACCTATGTGTCACAGCAGCTGCTTCCCCCAATCGTTTTGTCCCTGACTCTCAGAGAGCAGGAGATTCTCGATAAGAGAGAAGAAGTGTTAACCAGCATAGGCTATGAATTTGAGCATTTTGGTGGAAATGAATATTCCGTTCGTGCCGTGCCGGCAGATTTATACGGATTGTCAGAGAAAGAACTGCTGCTGGAGTTCATCGATGAACTCGTAGAGGATGTAAGCGGCGGAGCCCCCAGTGCGAATTCGATTCTGGAACGGGTAGCCTCGCTGTCCTGTAAGGCCGCAGTAAAAGCAAACCATGCCTTTTCCCATGAGGAAGCCCAGGTTCTAATCAAGGAACTCTTAACCCTTGAAAATCCCTACCATTGTCCTCACGGCAGGCCGGTTATCATCTCGATGAGCCAGTATGAGCTGGAAAGGAAATTCAAACGGGTATTATAAAAACCATGATTCGAATGTCAAAAGCCTTATTCCATCTGCATAACTTGAGTCAGGCTTTGACGCTTGAATCATCACATTACAGCAAACGGAGGTTGTTATGGAGAAAAAGCCTTTAATTATTCTGACCGGTCCGACTTCCGTCGGAAAGACATCCCTGTCCATTGAGCTTGCCAAAGCAGTAAATGGTGAAATCATCTCGGCTGATTCCATGCAGGTATATAAGTATATGAACATCGGAACGGCTAAGATTACTTCCGGTGAGATGCAGGGTATTCCCCATTATCTCATCGATGAGCTGCTTCCGGAGGAAGAATTCAATGTGGTCCGCTTTCAGCAGCTTGCCAAGGAATATATCCGACAGATCCATGCCAGAAATAAGATACCGGTTATTGTAGGAGGTACCGGCTTTTATATCCAGGCTGTTCTATATGATATTGATTTTACCGAAAATGAATCAGACAGTGCCTACCGAAGAGAGCTGGAGCAGCTCTGTGAAGAACGGGGAAAAGAGTACCTGCACAATATGCTTACGAAGATTGATCCGGACAGTGCTGCCGCCATCCATCCCAATAACAGCAAACGAACCATCCGTGCATTGGAATATGCCCGGCTGACAGGTGATAAGATATCGGAGCACAATGCAGAACAGCGCAGTAAGGAAGCACCGTACCGGTTCTGCTATTTTGTCTTAAACAAAGACCGTGCAAAGCTCTATGATACGATTAATTACCGTGTGGACCTTATGATGGAGCAGGGACTCCTTGCCGAGGTAAAGGATTTGTCCCGGAGAGGCTATACACGGGATCTGGTCAGCATGCAGGGTCTTGGCTATAAGGAGCTGTTAGCTTTCCTGAACGGGGAATGCTCCTTGGATGAGGCAGTTTTTACATTAAAAAGGGATACCAGACATTTTGCCAAGCGGCAGCTCACCTGGTTTAAAAGAGAGAAAGAGGTTCTTTGGGTGGAGAAAGATAGCTTTCCTTCCCAGGAGGCTCTATTGAATTATCTTTTAACTTGTCTGAAGGAGAGGAATGTTATTAACAATCAACATAATATCATTATGTAAACTTACGGTTATCATTTATTATTTTCTATAGAAAACAATTCGATGTTGAAACTATATTGGGGGATCGATAATTATAGAAAGAAAATACTCCGGTTCTGTTACCTTAATGGAAGACCGATAATATGGAAAGAAAATACTTCGGTTCTATTACCTTATTGGGGGACCGCGTATAGAGAGAATAGTCCGGTTCTGTTACCTTATTGGAGAACCGATAGGAGGACAATATTTTGATTAAGAATGAATTAACAAAAACTTACCAGGGACTTGGAATTGATGCCAAGGTACTGGATTTTTGCCTGCAAATAGAAGAGAAACTGGCCGGCCGCTTTCTGGAAATTGATAAAATTGCCGAATACAATCAGATGAAGGTATTAAAGGCTATGCAGGATAACCGCCTCAGTGACATACATTTTGCTGCCACCACCGGTTATGGCTACAATGATATGGGAAGGGATACGCTGGAAAGGGTTTATGCCGATGTGTTTCAAGCGGAGGATGCCCTGGTGAGGCCCCAGCTAATCAGCGGTACCCATGCCCTTACGGTTGCCCTGGCCGGCAATTTACGGCCCGGGGATGAGATTCTTTCCCCGGTAGGTAAGCCCTATGATACCTTGGAAGGAGTAATCGGCATCACCAAGACCAGGGGCTCTCTGGCAGAATACGGCATTACCTATTCCCAGGTTGATCTTAAGCCTGACGGCAGCTTTGACCTGGAGGGGATCAGAGCAGCGGTTAAGCCAAATACCAGACTGGCAACAATCCAGCGCTCCAAGGGATATGCCGACCGTCCGACCCTGTCCGTTGCCAGGATCGGTGAATTGATCCGTTTTCTGAAAGAGCTTAAGCCGGATATCATATGCATGGTAGATAACTGCTACGGAGAATTTGTTGAATTAACGGAGCCGACCCAGGTCGGTGCTGACCTGTGCGTGGGTTCCCTGATCAAGAATCCGGGCGGAGGTCTGGCACCCATCGGAGGCTATATCGTAGGTAAGCAGGAATATGTTGAAAATGCGGCTTACCGGCTCACTGCCCCCGGTCTCGGAAAGGAAGTCGGAGCTACTCTTGGCTTGAATGCCTCCCTGTTCCAGGGATTATTTCTATCTCCCCAGGTGGTATCCGGAGCTGTTAAGGGTGCTATTTTTGCCGCCAACATATACGAGCAGTTGGGCTTTGATGTATTGCCGAATGCTGCGGAGGAGCGATATGATATTATCCAGGCAGTTACCCTGCACAGTGCTGAGGCAGTGATTGCTTTCTGCAAGGGAATTCAGGCAGCAGCCCCAGTGGACAGCTACGTGGTTCCCGAGCCTTGGGCCATGCCCGGATACCAATGCGACGTTATCATGGCAGCAGGAGCCTTTGTTCAGGGTTCCTCCATCGAGCTATCCGCCGATGCTCCGGTCAAGCCGCCTTATACTGTTTTCTTTCAGGGCGGTCTCACCTGGTACCATGCCAAATTCGGTATCCTTAAGTCAGTACAAAAGCTCTTCGAGGAGGGGCTTATCCGGCTATAGACTGAAAAACCTGCGGTTACGGTTCAGCCTGTGGCATCCCGATTCCCTTTTACTTGCCTTACCTTCGCGCGTTCAGAACGCTCCGCTTCACAAGATACGCAAATCTAACCTTCTATACATGTTCTCATATGGGAGATTACATAGGTTAGATTGGCCAGCTCTTCGCAAAAGGGAATCGGGATGCCACAGGCTGAACCGTAACCACAGGTGGTCATAAAATCAAGTTTAGCGTATACAAAGTACGGCTATTGTGATATAATGTTATTTGATTATGATACCAGGAGGCAGATATTTTATGGCAAGAACCTTAAGTAAAAACAATTGGGCTTTATTTCTTCTGCTGTTGGCCGGCATTGTGGCAGGCAGTTTTTTGGGACACCTGATGAAGGAAGTAAGCGTTTTAAAATGGTTGAATTATGGGATGGATTTTGCCATAGGTGATACAAACAGCAGCAATATCGTAACCCTTGACCTGGGTGTTCTGGTATTGCATTTCGGATTTCGGCTTAGAATTACGATCGCAAGCGTAATCGGCGCCGCTGCCGCTATAATCATTTACAAAAAGATATAGGTGCTTCTATTTGCCAAAGAGGAGCACCTGGGATCAGCCTGATTTCTTGGAGAGAGGAATTTGGAGGATCAAATGATGGAAACTTATTTAACTGTAAAGGAACTACCCAAATCCGAGCGCCCCTATGAAAAATGTGAGCGTTACGGTGCCGGGGCCCTGTCCGATGCCGAGCTGCTGGCTGTTATTCTCCGGACAGGAACAAAACAATTACGGGCAATCGATTTGGCAGTGAATATATTGAATTATTCCACTGCCTACCCTGGGTTAAAGGGCTAGAATTATTTTACGCTGAAGGAACTTATGAAGATTAAGGGGATCGGCAGGGTGAAGGCGATGGAACTGCTCTGTCTGACGGAGCTTACCCGGCGTATGGCGAAGGAAACACTGCAGGAGCAAATCCGGTTAATTTCTCCTCAGAGTGTCGCAGATTATTATATGCAGGACCTGAGGCATTTAACCCGGGAGCAGGTGCTCTTGCTGATGGTGGATTCCAAGAACCGGCTGATGAAGGATCTGGTGATCTCCGAGGGAACGGTGAACACCTCCATCATGCCCACCAGAGAGATTTTTGTACATGCAATCAAGTATGAAGCAGTAAGCATTATCCTTTTGCACAACCATCCAAGCGGTGATCCCACCCCAAGCACAGAAGATATCCGAGTTACAAAAAGAGTAGCAGAAGCTGGGAATTTAATCGGAATAGCACTTATGGATCACATAATTATTGGCGATAATAGATATATCAG
>JAEZFH010000292.1 GCA_023437885.1 Bacillota bacterium
GCATACCCTCCCATCAGCATCAGCTTGTCAATCAAAGGGGACAATGCGCTAAACTACCGCATCGAACAGAAGGATGCCTTCCGGATTATGGGAATATCAATGCCTCTGCACAAGGAGATTGAGAAGAATTTTGAGACTGTACCCCGGATGTGGGGAGAGGCTGCCACAGATGGAACAATACAAAGGCTTGCAGGAAGGATGGACGGTTCTCCTATGGGACTTCTGGGGATCAGTTTCTGCAATGAGGATGAGGACTGGAGGTATTATATTGCCGTTGCCTCCGGCTGTTCTGCTGCTGACGGCTTCGAAGAACGCCAGGTTCCTGCCTCGGTTTGGGCAATCTTTGAGGGGGAAGGCTCCAGCACATCCATTCAGGAGCTGGAAAAAAGGATTGTGATTGAATGGCTGCCCACTTCCGGCTACGAGTATAATAATGCTCCCGATATTGAGGTATACTTAAATCCCGATCCTCAGAACGCCAGGTATGAGGTATGGATCCCGGTAAGAAGAAAGGAAGGTTAAAAATGGTACATCTGGTATACTGTGACGATAAGGAACGGGTCCTGGAGAAAATCCTGGACGGTACGAAAACCATGGTTATCCGTTCCTCTGCGGGGCGGAAAATCCCCCACAGCAGAGTATTTATGGGAGAGCAGCTTTATTTTATGAAAAAAGGCACTGCCCGTATCTCTGCAACCGCAAAGGTAAAGGCAGTTCAAAACTACGTAAAATTATCGGAGGAAGAGATTGAACGAATTTTAGCGGAAAACCAGCCTAAATTAAGCCTCTCACCAAAGCAGCAGGAGCGGTGGCATAAAAAATGTATCTGCCTTGTTGAATTTGAGGAGGTACAGGAACTTGATCCAATGATCTTTGAACATCAGACGAACATGGATGATTGGCTGATCCTTGACAGAATTGAGGATGTAGTTGCGGGTACAAGTATTGCCTTTAATTACGATAAATCCAAGTTCCCGGGCTCCTCCCTTTAACCCTCAAGCATTAGGAAGGCGGGGAATATATCCTCGGAAATTCCTGATCGGAATTCCAAAAGATATATTCCCCGCCTTCTGTAAACTGTGTATACGGATATTGTTTATAAGCTTGTATCGTTCGTATTCGAACCTTGTTCGTTTAGGAATACCGGCATTGGCTTTAGATACGGTCCAGTGCCTTAAAATCATTTACTAAAGCATCCCAGACAGGTTTGTCGTATTCTTCATGTTCGAGGACAAAATAGGCCGCATACTGTGCTGCTTCCTTAATCTGTTCCATATCTATGATACCGTCTGCAATATCCACATTCGCCTTAGCTCCATCGATCTGCTTGATATGGATTAATTCCACCCGTTTGCCCCATTTTTTAATATATTCCACCGGATCCACTCCGGCGTAGGCAACCCAGAATACATCCAGTTCAAGAACCACCTGCTCACCGGTCTTTTCCATCAGCAGGTCCAGAGCATATTGATCCCCAATCTTAGCAAATTCGTGGGCATGGTTATGATATCCAACCTTAATCCCTGATCCTGCTGCCATTTCCGACGCTTTATTCAGTACTCCGGCCAAATGCTCCACCTGCTCCGCAGTGCTTAGCTCGCTGTAAGGGCAGATAATATACTTGGAGCCAATTGCCTTACTATAGGAAAGCTCCTCCTCAAAATTCTCTTCAAATACCGACAGGCCGCAATGGGTTCCAACGGAATATAGCCCGTTTTCCTTTAATAGCTGCACCTGTTCATCACAAGTCAGACCGCCGTATCCTGCAAATTCCACACCTCGGAAGCCAATTTCCCCCACTCGCTTTACCGAGCCGGCAAAATCCTGCTTTGTTTCTTCATGTATGGAATAAAGCTGTAATGAAATCTCCATGAAAATCCTCCTCTTCCGCTGCATTGCAGCGGTAAAAAATTGGAAGAAGCTCAGAACAACTTCCTGCCGGAAGCCATTCCGGGCTTCTTCCAAAATCCTTTGCTTCGAAACGAATTTCTATACTAATTCCTTTATACGGTTTCCTTCTTGCCGGAATGATAGGACTTATATGCAGCCTCCATCATTCTGGTAAGCATAATGGAATCCTCTATTCCAAACGTTACCCCTTCCGCAGCTTCTATTCCGGTTGCCCACTGAACCAACGGGGACGGAAGCGGCTGAGGAAGCTCCGGAGATACCCAGACACCGTTCGTCTCCTCAGTGGCGTAGGTAACACCATTCCGAACAAGAAGAGTTCCCTTGGTTCCGCTGATCTCAAGGGTCGCAGGGGTATAGACGGATACAAAGCCAGTCTCCGATACACCGACGGCTCCCCCCTCAAACTCAATTACCGATACGGCATTATCTTCCACACCATGTCCGGTGATGTCGGTAAATACCGACTGGACGGTCTTGGGTTGCCCAAGAATCCAATTTAACAGGTACATGGGATGTGCACCAAGATCAATCATGGCACCTCCGCCGCATTGCTCCAGGCTATAAAAATGCTCGGGCAGCCAATTGCCAATGCTTCCGTTATGTACATTGCGCATTCTGGCATAGGTAATCCGTCCCAGGGCACCGCTTTGCACAAATTTCTTGGCAAACAGGAATTCAGGATCACATTTTTTAACAAGGGAAAGGGTGATCTGTTCTCCCTTTTTCTCCAAGGCCTCCTTGATTTCCAGGCATTCCTTTGTTGTCAGCGCCAGGACCTTCTCACTGAAGATCTTTTTCCCGGCTTCGATAGCCCGGAGAATTAGTCCGGTATGCTCTGAGGTTGCTGAAGTAATTATTACAGCGTCTATACTTTTATCTCTTAAAAGCTCATCATAGTCCCCGTAAAAGGTAGCACCGAATTGCTCCGCATATTTTTGTCCGCGCTCCGCATTCTCATCCCAGATAGCAGTAATCTTACTGTCTGTCTTCTCCAGAATTTCTTTGGTGTAACCTTCCGCATGAACATGCCAATAGCTTATGACTGCTATATTCATCTGCTCATCCCCTTTATTTTATTATAATTTATTATTAGTCAAAATAAACCGGCTGTCCTGATTCTGCTGACTTGTAAATTGCTTCCAATATCTCGGATACAACACAAGCCTGCTCCGGTAACACGATCGGATCAGTGTCATTCTTAACCGCATCAATCCAACGTCTTGCCTCCACATCTGCAGGGCTCATGGAATTTCCGTCATAGAAGGCAACACCGCCGCTGGATAAATCCGGCTTAACTTCAACCAAACGGTTGAATTCACCCTTATTGATGATAACACCGTTCTTAATCTGTGCTCCGGCATCCGATCCGCAAAGCACGGTACTTCCCTCCTGAATCGGTTCACTGGTGTTTAACGCCCAGCTGGACTCCAGAATAACGGTTGCTCCGTTCTTCATTACGATAAATCCAAAAGCAGAGTCCTCCATGGTATGCTGCTCAGGATCCCAGCCGCCCCAAGGATTGCCGCAATCTGCATTGTTTACCTTTTTATATTTTGTTCCTACAACCATCTTAGGCTCATAATTGTTCATAAGATATAAGGTTACATCCAGAGAATGGGTTCCGATATCGATTAACGGACCTCCGCCCTGCTCAAATTCGTTCAAGAACACACCCCAGTTCGGTGTTCCTCTTCTGCGTACTGCAAAGGCTTTGGCAAAATAAATGTCTCCCAGGTCTCCACGCTCAATTACACTCTTTAGGTAATCCGCCTCCGGTTTATGTCTGTGCTGATAGCCGATGGTAAGCTTCTTACCGGTTTCTTTTGCAGCCTGAACCATCTTTCTGGCATCCTCTGCGGTCTTCGCCATGGGCTTCTCACACATAACGTGCTTGCCTGCATGCAGAGCATCGATGGTGATCGGTGCATGGGAGCGGTTTGGTGTACATACATGCACCACCTCGATCTCCTGATCCTTTAACAGCTCCTGATAATCTGTATAAACCTTCGCATCCGGAGTTCCGTACTCTTTCTTCGCCTTTTCTGCTCTTTCGGGCACGATATCGCAGAAGGCTACTATCTCAACATCACCTAATTTACTAAGGGAGGGCATATGCTTTCCGTTCGCAATACCTCCGCATCCGATAATACCAACTTTAACTTTCTTCTCCATGCTGTTCGTCTCCTTTTTATGATATAATGATAGAGGAATATGGAAATGCAAGCCTGCTTGCAACTTCCGATTGGAGTAACAAGATCATGAACACGCTTTTTGCTCATGATCTAATCAAAGCGTAGTGAGTATGCTCCAAGCTTGCCTGAGAGCATACGGCCGGAGCTGAAGATCATGATTACGCTTTTCATTCATGACATGACAAAAACATAGTGAGCAAGAGCCGAGGATACTTGTCCCTTGTGAACGGAGCGGGGTTGCTCCTCTCAGAGATTGGCCTGAATATTTTTCATATCTCACTATCTAAAACATTAGCATAGAAACGTTTCTTATGATATAATTAATTTACAAAAATATATCAATAATTTGTCATAGGAGGGAAACAACATGGAGCATGCCTATTATATTGAAACCAGGGATATGAATGGTGATTCCCCCCTGCAATTTAGCTCGCATATTCAGGAAGCAACGGGAATTCAAGTGATGGTTCAGGCACATATCCACAACTATATCGAGATTATCTACGCTCTTTCAGGAAAATATCAGATTTTATTAAATAATCAGAATTACTCCTTTGGGGAAGGGGACATGGTCCTGATCAACTCCAACGAAATCCATAAGATCTATGCTCTCACCCAGGATCTGAACCGGTATATCGTAATCAAGTTCGAACCGGAGATGCTATATACCACTGCCCAGTCTCTTTTTGAGATGAAATATGTCATGCCCTTTATTCTCAATGAATCCACACATCAGAAGGTCTTTGGCCGGGAGGAGATTCAGAAAACTGTCATCCCGGATATCATACATGGGATCAACCGGGAATTCAGTGAGAAAAGGTATGGCTATGAGCTGGCGATCCGTGCAAACATCTACAATCTGTTCCTCTTTATTCTCCGGCGCTGGAACGAACAGAATGTGGATTTAAACATCGATGAAGAGATTAATAAAGACATGGTAAAACGGATTCAGAGCGTATTTGATTATATCGAGAACAATTACCATGATGATATTACCGCCCTCCAGATGGCCGCTCATTGTAACTTAAGCTACAGCTATTTCTCCCGGCTGTTCACAAAGATTATGAAGCGAAGCTTCCGGGAATACCTGAATTATGTGCGGATAACAAAAGCAGAACGCCTCCTGACTTCCTCCGACCTGAATGTCACGGAGATTGCCCTGGAGGTGGGTTTCTCCACCTCCAGCTATTTTATCCAGCAATTTAAGCTTTATAAGGATATCTCCCCGAAGCAGTACCAATTAAGATATAAGGTGGGATAAACAGAAAGCGATAAGTAAAGGGCTTCCCTGATTGCCAGCCAAACGACACCTGCCTTCCTTTGGGCGAACAAAGTATGTCTTCGCATCGTTTTCCCAAAGGAAGGCAGGTCACTTTCGATTGAATAAGGGATGCCCTTTTATACTACACCTCCGGGACAGTCGCCTTCCGCACAAACTGCCTTCCGGCTACACTAAAACTGTCCGCTTCCGGTTTTTATCCCTCGGTATTGTAAGTGTTGTTGTTATATTTTTTATTGTTATCGTTATTTTTAGCGGAGTTCGTTGCACCATCGGTTACTCCTGCCTTCTTCAGGTGCTCGCTTTCTTTTTCCTTGCGGTATCTCTGATTTGCCTGTTTACTCATAATATCACTTCCTTTCAGGAATATTATTTCTCCTAAAAGAAAGGATATTCATTATCCACAGCATCCCGGTTCATGGCATGGTTTATCCACAATCTTATATTTTACATATACCTCTATTCTACACCAGGTTATGTGTTGGAAATATGATGATAAGATAATATTTTAACTGTATTCACGATGTCCGGACCGGCTGATACCCTATCTTAACAGCTCAATTCTGTCCTGATACTCCCTGACCAGGGCCGCATTATACTCCGTACCCGTAGGAATATTGGCGCTTTTAAACACCGGCGGAGTGACTCCGTCTCTTATATAATAATTTTCGATTTTAAGGACAATCCTCTGTGCTATAAAAAAGCTGCTGAAGGAGGAGGCTCCTCCTGTAATTACCCCGCTCTCCGGGATTGTCAGCAAACCGTCTCCAAAGGGCACATGATTATCGATCACAATATCACACAGCTCATATAACTTCCTTTTGGAGAAGTGTCTGGCTTCCAGCCCCTCCGATACCTTCCGGGAGGTGATGCCGACCACCGTCAGTCCCCGCTCCTTTGCATATAAAGCAGCTTCAACCGGTACACTGTTAATCCCCGAATTGGAGGAAATGATTATGGTATCCCCTTCCCTGAGCGGAGCCTTGGACAGCAGTTCGGCAGCCAGACCTGTTTTCCTCTCATTTTCCATGCTCTGAATTGCCCCCTCATGGGTCATAAGGGACGAGGCCAGAATCGGATTTACCGGCACCAGCCCTCCGGCGCGAAAGAACATCTCCTCTGCAATCATATGGGAATGCCCGGATGCAAACACATGAAACAAGCCCCCGCCCCGGATGGATTGGTAAGCCGCTTTTGCTGCCTCCTCCATCGCCTTGTCTTCAAGCTCCTCTACCTCCTGCAGCAAAGCAAGCAGCTTTGGCAGGAAGGAATATTCATCTACCAGCTCTTTGTTCATAAACTTCTCCTCCTCATTCAGTTATTTTCTATAAAAGCCCTAACTTGTTATAACAAGTCAGGGCCCTGTTTTACAGCTATTTATATAAGGTTACCTGAAACTGGTACAAATCTCCGCGGTAAGTAGATTCCACATATTCATAGGCCGCGCCGTCCTGCTCAAAGGTTGTTCTGTGAATATGAAGCACTGCACAGCCGCTATCCACCTGTAGCAGCCCGGCTTCCTCTTCGGAAGCAAGTCCGGCCCGGATCTCCTGTACCCCCTTAAAGCTCTCACAGCCATATTGGTAATGCAATATCTCATATAAGGAATCTTTCAGGTCCGCCGTCTGCAGTGTTGGGAAACGGTAAAACGGCAAGTGTACCCGTTCGATTGCAATCGGTGCTCCGTCTGCAAGGCGGAGACGCTCCAGAAGATAAATCTTCTGATGTGTGTCTATATTCAATATCTCTGCTACCTTCTGCGATGGAGTAACCGCATCAAAAGAGAGAATCTCGCTGGAGGGCTCCTTCCCCAGCATTCTCATCTCCTCTGTAAAGCCCTTCAGATGATTCAACTGGAAGCCGGTCTTCTTCATCATAACAAAGCTTCCCCTGCCCTGCTGCTTATAGATGTAGCCGCCCTGCTGCAATCCGTCAAGGGCTCTCCTGACCGTAATCCTGCTGATATTAAAAAGCTCACAGATTTCCTCCTCCGTGGGCATCTTCTCTCCCTCTTTCAGCTTTCCGGACTTGATTAAGGGTATATAATAATTCATAACCTGCATGTATCGGGGTAATGGTTTCATAGGTCTGTCCTCTTTTCCCTATTTTAATATTTACATTTTATGAAACCTGTGTTATGTTTGTTTCAAGAGATAAAGTTGTTATAACAACTTTATCATGGCAAATATTTTTTGTCAAACTTTTTATCATTAGGATATGCTTAACACATTACAGTTTCATTTTGATTTGCCTGGCGGCAACATGGAGGTTACTATGAAGATTATTAGAACAAGAGATTATCAGGACATGAGCAGAAAGTCTGCCAACATCATTTCAGCACAGGTTATCCTAAAGCCGGACAGTGTTCTCGGCCTTGCTACCGGTTCCTCTCCCATCGGCACCTATGAGAAGCTGGTGGATTGGTACAACAAAGGTGATATTGATTTTTCCCGTGTAAAGACAGTTAATCTGGACGAATATGTCGGGCTTCCCAAGGATAGCCCCTGCAGCTATTACTACTTTATGTATGAGAATCTTTTTAAACATATTAATATTGATCTGGGCAATACCCATGTCCCTAACGGAATGGAAAGTGATGACCGGATCGAATGCAAGCGTTATGACAGCTTGATAGCTTCTCTCGGACAGATTGACCTTCAGCTCCTTGGTCTGGGCAACAACGGTCATATCGGCTTTAACGAGCCCTGTGATATTTATCGCAAATCCACCTTCAAGGTAGAGCTTGCCCCCAGTACCATTGAAGCAAATGCCCGCTTCTTCAATTCGGCGGATGAAATCCCCCATTATGCTTATACCATGGGAATCGGCAGCATTATGTCTGCCAAAAAGATTCTGCTGGTGGTTCACGGAGAGGGTAAGGCTGACATCTTAAAGGAAGCCATTGAGGGTCCGATCACTCCTCAGGTTCCTGCTTCCGTTCTTCAGCTTCATAGTGATGTAACCATCGTTGCAGACGAAGGTGCACTGTCCCGTTTAAGCAGATAATTCCCTAACCGGACAAAAGATATTCGGAATCGTCTGAAGAATATGCTTTATTAACAATGCAACAGAAAGGAGCTCCCTATGATAATAAAAAATGCAAATGTATATCTCGAAGACAGTGGCTTTATTAAAAAGGATATTTCCATTGAAGGTGAATTTATTGTTGATACTCCTTCCGGTGTAAGCCAGGAGGTTCTGGACGGCGAGGGTCTCTATCTGATCCCCGGACTCACCGATATCCATTTTCATGGCTGTGTGGGCTATGATTTCTGCGACGGAACCCCGGAAGCAGTCCATGCGATTGCCATGTACCAGGCAAAAAACGGTGTAACCACCATGGCTCCCGCTACGATGACTCTGGGGGATGACCTGCTGACCCAGATATTTGAGAATGCCGCCGCTTATAAGAATGAAAACGGTGCTATCCTGGCAGGAATTAATATGGAGGGTCCGTATCTGTCCTATGCCAAGAAGGGCGCCCAAAACCCGACTTATCTGAGACGTCCCGATGTGGAGCATTTTCATAAAATGCAAGCCTTATCGGGAGGCTTGATCAAGCTTATGGCCATTGCCCCGGAGGAAGAAGGAGCGATGGAGTGCATCGAAGCACTTAAGGATGAGGTAGTTATCTCTCTGGCGCACACCACAGCAGATTATGATCTGGGAATGGAAGCCTATCAAAAAGGTGCTTCCCATCTCACTCACATGTATAATGCCATGCCTGCCTTCTCCCACCGCAGCCCGGGTGTAATCGGTGCCGCACTGGACTCTGAACATGTGCATGTAGAATTAATATGTGACGGTGTCCACATTGCTCCCAGTGTAATACGCGCAACCTTTAAGATGTTCGGAGACGACCGGATTATCCTGGTCAGTGACAGCATGATGGCTGCCGGGCTGGAGGACGGCGAATATTCTCTGGGGGGGCAGGCCGTCACTGTAGTCGGGAATAAGGCTACCCTTGCCGACGGCACAATCGCAGGCTCTGCCACCAATCTCCTGCAATGTGTCAGAACCGCGGTCAGCTTCGGAATCCCTCTTGCCACTGCGGTCAAATGTGCCGCTGTAAATCCTGCAAAGACGATCGGAATTTTCGACCGCTACGGCAGCATCACAGCGGGCAAATATGCCAATCTTGTGCTGTTGAATCAGGAGCTTGAGGTGGTAAAGGTATTCATTAAGGGAAAAGAGCTCGAATAACTGACCCGTAGTCCAGCAGGGAATCCATTATGACGCTGGATAGCCCCTCTCTGCAGGCCGAAGATCAAAGATACAGAAACTGAAGGAACCGGAGTCCCTGCTTAGGGTAATCTCCGGTTCCTTTTTTTAGCCTGTTATATTTACTGTTCTTCTATCTATACTTTTCTGATATCTATACTCTTCGGCTATCTATACTATTCGGCTATCTACACTGTCCTATTATAATTACTTATATCTGCTTGCCTTTTTATTGACTTCGGGCAAAATCTATATTCGTAACCCTGTATCCTGTTTGCTACTTCTGGTACTTCACCGTGAACTTAGCTCCCTTAGCTCCGGCGAATACGATATACCCGCCTTCCGGAAGCGTTAAAGAGGTTGTATCCGATATCAGGGATGAATAGGTACAGATATCCGACTTGTCATATACGCTAAAGGATGCCTTCTTC
>JAEZFH010000296.1 GCA_023437885.1 Bacillota bacterium
GGATACGCTTCCTGCGATTTTACCCGGCTTTCTGCAGCTAATCCAGACCGTAACCAGGGAGAATACTACCGCAAACAGGATAATGTAGGGGTTGGGGTTCAGATGAAAATCCGCTGTGCTCATATCGGGATTCCCCGCACCAAGTAACACCGGTACGGACACATTGGCTGCAGAAAAGCCCAGCAGCAGTCCGATGGGTATTCCCAAGCAGGATAGCAGAACAGCCTGCCGCAGAACCAGCCTTCTGATCTGCCCCTTTGTGGCTCCTACAGTTTTCAGAAGCCCATAATACCGAATATCTCCGATAATGGAGATTTGAAATATGTTATAGATAATCAGATATCCGGTAAGCATAATTATGAAAAATACAACAATAATCATGACAATGCTGAAAGGGTCTGCTTTTCCCAATACTTCTGAATAATATGCCCAATTGATGCCGTATTCGATCTCCTCCGCGGAATAACCGCTTTCCGTAATTGCTGTCACCATGTTCTCTTCTATCCTTCTTGAATTGGCGAAGACCAGGTCTCCCTGAATCAGCCCGGCTCCGATAAGATAGGTTTTGTAACCCTGAATCAAGTCCTGATTCGTATAGTTCTCCGAAAGCTTATCCCAGAAGGCCCGGGACAGATATACCTGGCTGGCCCGGCTTACCATATCACCGGTATACCAGCCGGATACGGTAAAAGCATCCTCTCTTTCCTGGCCCATAAAGGAATAGCTTAAGTTTACTTCCGCTCCCAATTCATGTGGAACTCCCAATAGGTCCAGAACCACCGTGTCCACCACAATTTCATTTTCTTTTTCAGGGAGCCGGCCCTCCTTCAGACGGATAAATCCAAAGCTTAGATCCTTCTCCTGGGTATACCGGATTTCAGTCTGGCGCTTCACCAGCTCCGCATTGTCAGCCATTCCGATCAATATGTTATAACTATGGTCTTTTACCAGAGGATGGGAGGTAATTCTCTCATATTGCTCCATGGTAACATTCTTTAGCCCTGCATGTGCCCGGGTTCCTACCTGGCGCATTGTCTGTTCCTGGGTAATCTGCAGCACTCCTGCATACAGGGAAAAGAGTGTGGTAAACAGCAGCGCCGTTAAGGCAATTGCCGTTACTGCAAAAACATTGCGCATCTTATTCTTTTTCAGGCTCTGTCCCGACAGCCTCCGGATAATCTTTCTATTATTATTTCTCATATAAATCCCCCTCCTGCCGTTACCTGCGAATTCATACTATTTTACCATCCTCGATATGAATTACCCGGTCGCACATCTGGGCCAAGGCTTCGTTATGGGTAATCATAACGATGGTCTGGTTGAACTTCCTGCCGGAGGTCTTAAGTAACCCGATCACCTCCTGAGAGGTTCTGGAATCCAAATTCCCCGTCGGCTCGTCCGCCAGCAGAATAGCAGGCTTGGCAGCCAGTGCCCTTGCAATGGCCACTCTCTGCTGCTGGCCTCCGGATAATTGATTGGGCATGCTGTATTTTTTGTCCCCGATCCCCAGAGTGGCAATGACATCCTCCACAAATGCCTCATCCGGTGCGGTTCCGTCCAATTCCATCGGGAGGACAATATTCTCATATACATTCAGAATAGGCACCAGATTATAGTTCTGGAAGACAAATCCGATATTTCTTCTTCGAAAAATCGCAAGCTCATTTTCCCCAAAACCGGAGAGTTCCCGGTCACATACCGTAACAGTACCTTCCGTCGGATAGTCGAGTCCGCCCAGCAGATACAACAGCGTGGATTTCCCGCTTCCCGAGGTGCCCACAATAGCGGCGAATTCTCCCTCCTCCACGGTAAGATCCACTCCATCCAGTGCTTTGACTAAATTTGGTTCCTTCTGATAATATTTTTTTAATCCTTTTGTTGTCAGAATACTCATTTTCTTCCTCCTTTTACTGTCCTGATCATTTTCCCGTATTTATCCAAATACCTCCTACTACTGGCATCAACACAGCTGACACGGGTATAACAGGTAACGTGCATACCGTCATCAGACAGGACTATTCCATATTCAGATTGTACCAGGTAATCCTTACAAACCCATGACAAATAGAAAAAAGGATTCTTACAAAATTGTAAGAATCCGAATTATTGCCTTTCGTTCCGAAGATATAGGGAAAAGCAGCTTCCCTTTCCTAATTCTGAACTTACTGTAATATAACCGCCTTCCTTCGCCAGTATAAGCTGTGCCAGATACAGCCCAAGTCCGGAACCCTCCAACTGCTCTACCTGCTTGCTTCGGTAAAAGCGTTTGAAAATCAGATTATATTCCTCGGGAGTAATTCCAATCCCCCGATCAATAATATTCACCCGGGAATAGAACTCCAATTGTTCTAAGGATATTCTGACTTCAGACCCCCGATGTGAGTACTTTATCGCATTCTCCAGAAGATTGGAAATGGCTTCTGCGGTCCACTTCGGATTATGCAGGAGCCTGCAATCAGGAAATTCCTCCATACTTATCCGTATTCCCCTCCCCTCTGCCTGGCCGTAAACTGCACTGACAGCCGCTGCAATCGTTTCCTTAATCGAAAGAGCTGCTGCCTTGAATTCAATCATACCGATTTCCAGACGCGAGGTCTTAAGAAGTGTATTCATCAGCCACTCCATCTTAGCTGCCTGTTCAGCGGTACGCACCAGGAACTCCTGCTTCTCCTCTTCGGAGAGGGAGCCCTCCTTTAACAGCTCCGTATACATGGTTATATTGGCCAGCGGAGTCTTCAGCTGATGCGATAAGTCCGAAACCAGCCGTGACACGGCTTCCTTTTCCTCCCTTGCACTTCTTGCCTCATGATCCGAGATTGATATCAGCTGCCTTAACTGACTTACCAGTTTGGCCTCCCTGGTCTCGGCAACATCACTGTCCTTTGGCTTTTGTTTTGTCAGATAACAGTGGATGATGCGGCTGATTCTGTTCAGCGTCCTGTTCAGGTAAAACCAGCAACCCAAAACAGTAAGCAGACATAGAAGGAGTGCGCTTCCTATGATAAGAAGATTAATGTTCATTTTCTGTAACCCCTTCGCTCCATAAATATCCCATTCCATGAATAGTTTTGATCAGCCGTGGTTTGGAGGGCTCCTCCTCCACCTTCATGCGGAGCCGTCTAATATTGACCGGAAGTGTATTTTCATCCACAAAATTAGCTTCATTATCCCAGATCGCCTCCAGGATCTGCTCCTTCAACAGGAGCCGCCCCCGATTCTCCAAAAACAGCTTCAGTAATTTATATTCCGTTACAGTTAAATCCAGCTCCTGTTCTCCTTTAAATACCTTGCAGGTATCCCTACACAAACGAAGGTCCGCAGAGGTGAGCAAAGCATCCATGCTTTTGACATTCATACTTCTGGCATTCACAGCTTTGTGTAGCTTGTTCAGCTCTCCCTCCCTGGTCAGAGCACTTCTTCTTAAATGTACTGCAATTCGCGCCTTCAGCACGGACAGGGAGAAGGGCTTTGTAATATAGTCATCTGCTCCAACCTCAAAGCCGATCATCTCATCGGTCTCCAAATCCCTGGCTGTCAGCATAATTACCGGTAAATCAGAATATTTTCTCAGCTCCTTGCAAAAGACATAGCCATCCCCATCCGGTAAGCTGATATCCAAAAGAACCAAATCAACCTGATTGGTCCGAAGCAGCTGTTTTCCCTGTTGAATCCCGGCGGCAGCAAATATCCGGTAGCCTTCCTTCTCCAGCGAGAAGCAGATTCCCCTGCTCAGTCCCTCGTCATCCTCAATCACTAATATTGTCTCCATTGCCACCTCTTTGCTTTTACGCCACGATTTTTGTATGCTTTGTTTCGCATCCGTAATATATGTTCCTATATTATACATCTTATTCCATCTGTCGGACAACCCCCGATAGATGCATTTCTGTCTCCCTCCCCCTACCATATATAAAAACCCTGTAAGATAACACAGCCATCTACTGTATTCGTCTTACAGGGTATACATTCTGAAGCTTTATGCTATCCCAGATATTTCTGCAACGTTGCCCTCACCGCACCGGCCCCTGCCATCATCTCCAGAAACATTCCTTCAATCTTTTCTGCAAGCCCAACCTCATAGAGATTCACTGCAAATATCTTTTCATTGGAGAAATCGGTCTAAGTATATCCCGCGGCATCTCCTTATCTCCGAGACGTATCCCCTTCACATACTCCGAGATCTCAGAAAGCATCAGATCCGGGCTTGGGGTAAAGGGCTCTCCGTTATCGTCAATCCCCAATAGATATAATAAACTATTTATTTATGACAAAACAACGGTTTGTTTAGAGCACAGAGTTTTACTGTAAGGTTTTTTTCCCGTTAACCGGATGCTTCTGTCATCCGGCTGGCTGCTTCCGATGAACAATTCATATTCACCCTCATTCAGTATCAGCCTTCCGTTATTATCATACAGCCCAAAGGCCGCATCCTTTAATGTGATTGTAACAGTTTTCTGCTCGCCTGGCTGCAAAGAAACCTTCTTCAATCCCTTAAGCTGATGGTTGGGAGCACCCTCCGCCTTCACCTTCACATATACCTGGACCGCCTCCGCCCCGGCAATCTTTCCCGTATTCCTGATATCCACACGGCAGGTCACTGCTTTGCCCGGTTCAATCTCATCCGTATCGACACAGATATTCTCCAGCTCAAATTCCGTATAGGACAAACCGTAGCCGAAGGGATACAGCGCTTCTCCTGACATGTAGCGATAGGTTCTGCCCTTCATATTATAGTCCGTGAATTCCGGCAGCTCCTCCGAAGTACGGTAAAAGGTCACCGGCAGCTTGCCTTCCGGAGAATACTCTCCGAACAGCATCTCTGCAATTACCCTGCCTCCCTGCGCTCCGGGATACCATCCCTGCAGGATGGCCGGTATATGCTCCTCTTCCCACGGGATGCTGAGGGCGCTACCGGACAGCAATACCAGTACCACCGGTTTGCCGCTGCTCCATAGCTCTTGTATCAATTGGCCCTGTAGCCCGGGAAGACTTAAGTTAGGCTTATCACCGCTGGCAAATTCATTCCCCTGGTCACCTTCTTCTCCCTCCAGACCCGGGTCCAATCCGAAGCACGCAATGATTACATCACTCCTATCGCATACGGCACGGGCTTCCGCAAGGCGGTCATTTTCTGCACCCAGACCCTGGATACGGTTCTTAAATAAATGGCAGCCCTCAGAATAGAATACCCGGGCGTCGTCTCCAAGATAGCTTTTGATTCCCTCCAGAACAGTGATATATTCGGAAGCCGTACCCTCATAATTGCCTACCAGTGCCTTTCGGTTATTGGCATTCGGACCTATGACTCCCACCGTCTTTATTTTGCTCTTATCCAAGGGAAGTAAATTATTGTCGTTCTTTAATAATACAATCGATTTCCTGCCAGCCTTTTGATTCAGGCTCTTATGCTCCGCACCATCCACCTTCTCATAACCGATGCTATGAAAGGGTACCTTGGACTGGTCATCGAATAACCCCAGCTTCATACGGGTGGTTACCAGCCTCGTCACTGCCCGGTCAAGGATCTCCTCCTGAACCAGGCCGTCCCTTACCGCATAGAGCAGATTGCCATACAGGTTGCCGCAGTTAAGATCACAGCCGTTATTCATTGCCAGCGCTACGGATTCCACCGGCGTTGAGGTAACCATATGGCCTTCATGGAAATCCTTGATTGCCCAGCAATCAGAGGTTACATGTCCTTCATAACCCCATTCCTCCCGCAAAATATCATTCAGCAGGGTTTTGCTGCCGCAGCAGGGCTCCCCGTTCGTCCGGTTGTAAGCTCCCATCACCGCTTCTACCTTTGCCTCCTGAACACAGGCCCGGAAGGCGGGAAGATAGGTTTCATAAAGATCCTGCACGGATACCTCCGCATTAAAGCTGTGTCTGATATCCTCCGGACCGGAATGCACGGCAAAATGCTTTGCACAGGCCGCTGCTTTCCTATATTTCTCATCCTGCCCCTGTATTCCCCGAACAAATCTGACACCAAGCCTCGAACTGAGATAGGGATCCTCACCGTAGGTCTCATGGCCTCTTCCCCATCTGGGATCACGGAAAATATTCACATTGGGTGACCAGAAGGTCAATCCCTTATAGATATCCGTATCATTATACTTCTGCTGCATATTGAACTTGGCTCTGCCCTCCGTGGAAATAGCATCCGCCACCTCTTCCAGCAAATCCTCGTCAAAGGTTGCCGCCAGGCCGATGGCCTGGGGAAATACAGTCGCAACACCGGCACGGGCTACTCCGTGCAATGCCTCATTCCACCAATTATATGCCTTGATACCAAGCCGCTCAATCGCCGGAGCAGTGTAGAGTGTCTGGAACACCTTCTCCTCCAGCGTCATTCTGGATACCAGGTCCCTCGCTCTTTCTTCAAAGCTCAATGCCTCATTCCTGTATGCCATGTTATCCTGCATCTTTGTGTCCTCCTATTTTTTGCTGCTATCATTAAAGTACATCCCGCTTTTCCACACTGTCATCCTTCAGGCACAGCATCCCAGTCTTCCGTTCCCAGTCCTGGATTATAGCTGCAAATCGGATTCTATATTTTTAAGTATCTTATCACAGTTTAATGACTACTCAACAACAACGATACAGTTACTACCAAAACATGAAAATTTTAGTATCTCTGCGCCTCCAAGGGATGAGGATTCCTCAGAGGACCGATTTGTCCTCTGAGTCTGCTTCTCATCACTAATTTCTGATCCCTACAAACTGATAATATAGTCTATCTTCAATAAAAATTCCTAATTTTAAGTCTAAATCAATTTTCACTTTTTCACCTATCAAATATTGCTATAATAATCTCATTATTTGCGATTTCCCAGTAGCAAATAAAAGAATTACAAATAATTCATTGATTTAACAAATTAGTTTACAAACGAGTCACTTTATATTAAACTTAATTTTATAGAATTATGACCAATAAAACTTGACTATATTATGTAACTATCCATATATCCTACAAAATATAATTATTCTGCCAACAATGAAATAATAGCAATATTTATATAGTAGCAATCTTTATATAGTAGCAAAGGAGCTGATATCAGAGATGAGAATTATGGATGGAATTTACGAAAAGGTAGACTATCAGAAGGATACGTCGATTCTGCTCCATATCAACAGCGAGCTCGATAATTATTCCGTGCATTGGCATACCGCCATTGAGATGATCATGCCCATCGAGAATATCTATACCATTTGTATCGGCAGAACAACCTATACCTTACAGGAAGGGGATATTCTGATTATTCCTCCGGGAGAGCTGCATGAGCTGATTGCTCCGTCCTGGGGTGTACGCCGTATTCTGCTCATCGACTTTTCCCTGATCAGTAATCTGAAGGGTCTGACGAATATTTTGACTATACTGAACCAGACCCGGCTGATTACCCCGGACACCGCTCCGGACATCCATTCCCGCATGACAGAACTCTTCGACCGGATTGAGGAGGAATACCGCAGCAGTAATACACTCCGGGAAGCAGCCATTTATGCCCTGATTATCCAAATGTTTGTCGTGACCAGCCGAAGCTATAGGAATACGGAAACCTTATTTCCGGATGTTAAGCTGAATAAACAAAGAGAGTATATCGAGAAATTTAATCTTATCTTTGACTGTATTAACCATAACTTTTCCGATGCCATTACCCTGGACACGATTGCTGATGTAGCGGGCTTCAGTAAGTTCCACTTTTCCCGGCTGTTTAAGCAATATACCGATCTGTCCTTTTATTATTATCTGAATCAAAGAAGGGTCAAGGAAGCGGAGAAGCTTCTGCTTGACCCGAATCTATCCATTACGGAGGTTGCCATGCTTTCCGGCTTTTCCAGTATCGCTACCTTTAACCGTGTGTTCAAAGGCTTTAAGGAATGCACTCCTACGGAATTTAAAAATCTATACCGGAGACGAAACCATATCCATGAATAATCTTAATTTTACAGCGGAATCCTAGCACTTCCCGTCAAAGCTATAGGCAAACCGGAGCTGCTGCCCTTTAGCGGTGACGCGGAGTATGATTCCGTTCTTCTTGGCATTTTCAAAATGATACGCTGTCTGCTCCACTATCTCCTCACGGCCTTCGAAGCAGCGAACCAGCTTCAGCAGCTTGATTCCCTGCTGTGCAGTACAGACAAAGGGAAAATATGCAAAGGTTGAGTTGACCAAATAATAATCCTCTCCTACCCTGCAAACCGAGGGGTCAGGATAAAATCCGGGTAATATCGGATTTGGCATTCTGGTTCTCATTGCTTCACCTCCACAAATCTGTGATATGATTCTCCTCCTGTTGTTAAAGATATTGCTATCCTGATACTTACTTTTTGCTTTAATACTGCATATGATATAGTAACGCTCTTCATGAGGTACTTTCTATGCCAAACTGGGTCTATGAACCATGCGTATCCTATTATGACGCATTGCTTTTCTATAATGCCATGAAGCGGCACGAGGACCCCTTCCACTATATTCCGATTGCTGTGGCAAGGCGTGAGGAGACAGGCATGAAATACCGTTTCCTGTGCATTGCCCGCGCTAAGAGTGACCCAGAACAAGCCTCTCATTTTACCGTAATAGAAGTTTACAAACCAAATACAGGTATGCCTTATGCTACCTGTTTACATAGACTGGACATGGACCTCTGGTGAAATATAGGTTATCACACAGGCTCCCGGTCCGGCATGTGTGCCCACAACACAGCCCACGGGATGGATCTGGGCATCGCCGACATGATATCGGCGATTTACGCTTTCCATCAGCAGCTTTGTCTTACTGTCATCAGCCGTATATCCATAATAAACAGGATAATTGCTGTCCATACCGCCCTGTTCCTCAATAATCTCCAGAATTTTACCGATTCCCTTATTCGTACCTCTCTCCTTCGCAACTACCCCGATGGCGCCGTCCTTCAGGGTGATAATCGGTTTAAATTTTAAAAGGGAACCAAGAATGGCCGAGGTTTTTGATAAACGGCCGCCCTTATGAAGGTATTCCAGCGTATCAACCATAGCGAGCAGCACAATCCGGTCCTTCAACTCCTCCAGTGCCCGGACAATCTCTGCTGCGCTTTTTTCCTCCCGTCTTAGCTTAACCGCATGCTCCACCAGAAAGCGCAGCCCGGTAATTGTTATTTGGCTGTCCACAATATGAATATCTTCATATTCCGCCATTTCTTTCGCAATCACCGCACTTTGGAGTGTTCCGCTTAATTTACCGGCAATAAGAATCACTACGGCACTGTCACCCGCCTTCTTTGCTTCAAGAAAACTGGATAGAAAATCATCCGGCGAAGGCTGGGAAGTAGTGGGAAGCTTTTCTGCTTTCACCAACTGCTCATAAAAGCCTTCTATGGTTATGTCAATTCCCTCCTTATACTCTCTGTCTCCAAAGATAACCTTGAGGGGAATAATGGTTATGTCAAGCTCCTTCGCCTGCATGTCATTGATATCTGAGGTTGAGTCCGTAATAATTCTAATTCCCATAGCAACATCTCCATTCTGCCGAAGCACCGCGAATTTGGGCATCAGCGCAATATTTACATATAAATTGTTACACAATTCACTTATTAATAATGCAGGTTAAGGCATGATGGTATTCAGCTTTTTAATCAGCTTTTCCATCTGCTCTATCTCATCCTGCGAAAACTTCTCTCGAATTCTATTCATCAACTGGGTATTGAAGGATGCATTCATGCCATAATTTTTTGAGAATTTATCTGTGACCTCCAGAAAATATTCTCTCCTGTCATCCTCGGACACCACTTTCCTCACATAGCCTTTGCTGATCAGATTGCTGATACGGTAGGTAGCATTCGGCTGGGATATATTAACATAGTTTGCAAATTGGTGAACCGTGGGACGGTTCATCAGAAAGATCGCTTCTACGCAGTAAGATTCGGTTGGGCTTAAACTCTCCTTTTCTTCATTAACACTCGAAAATAAGTTTTTGCAATAATTATTTCTAAACTTAAAGTACAGCTTTTCAAATTCTTTCTCCAGCATCCTTACATCTCCTATAGTCTTCAATTTAATTCAAAATTTTTAACTATTCCATATTATCTTATCATCACGGAAATCGCTTGTCAAATACATAAAATTTTTTTCATGTAAGCAGCAGATACACTTATGCCACACCTGCCCCAAAAATAAAGCCAATTCCTGCAGCGAAAATTTCGTCAAATAAACAGTACATTATAAAGCAGGTTGATTTTTTGAAGTTACTGTCGTATAATTTATCTCAAAAGAAGTATCAAATATAACCATATAACCACAACAACTTATCCTATCATGAAGTATCTGTTGAACAGGTAAGCCGGTGTGACATGATCGGACCTATGGAAAGGAGGCATTATGAACACGGAGCTATTTACCGGTAATGTCAGTTTTATTTTAGTATTTATGGAGGGAATTCTATCCTTCTTCTCTCCCTGTGTCATCCCGCTGATTCCCATTTATATGAGCTATCTGGCCGGAAATGCAAAGCAGACCCTGGAGGACGGGACTATCACCTATGACCGAAAGAAGGTATTCTTCCACACCGTCTTCTTTGTTCTGGGAATATCCTCGGCATTCTTCCTTTTAGGAATTTCCTTTACTGCTCTCGGAACCTTTTTTAAGACGAATCAGATGCTTTTTACCAAAATCGGAGGAATTCTGATTATCCTTCTGGGTCTGGTTCAAGTAGGCTTTTTAGAAATCCGGTTTCTCCAGAAGGAACGCAAGTTTCACCTTAATCTGGGCGACCGCAGGGTGAACCCCCTGATTGCCTTCCTTATGGGCTTTACCTTCAGCTTTGCCTGGACTCCCTGTATCGGCCCGGCGCTATCCTCGGTGCTGATTATGGCTTCCTCCAGCAGCAACTCCCTGCTGGGCAATCTCCTGGTACTCCTCTATGCAGCAGGCTTCGTCATTCCCTTCCTGCTTCTGGGCTTGTTCACCACCCAGGCCCTGAACTTCCTGAAGAAGCACCAGAAGCTGCTGAAATATACCGTTAAGGCCGGCGGCATCCTGTTGATTGTGATTGGTATTATGACCTTTACCGGCTGGATGAATACCATCTCGGCTTATGTAAACCGGTTTGTGCCTCAGACCTCTCAAAATGTTCAAAGCGAGCAGCCCTCCAAGGAAAATGCCGCGGAGAATTCCGGTACCGGCCAAGCCTCCGAGGACAATTCTTCCTCAGAGAACCCTTCCAAGGACGGCCAGAGCGGATCGTCCGATACGGCAGAGAACGTCACCCAGACTCCCTCTTCCGACGACGAAGCTGATAATTCCGGTTCTGCTACAGATAACAGCTCTGATCAAAAGATAATTCCGGCATTTGATTTCACCCTTGTGGACCAGTATGGCAACGAGCATACCCTGTCGGATTATAAAGGCAAGGTGGTATTCTTAAACTTCTGGGCCACCTGGTGTCCCCCCTGCAAGAAGGAAATGCCGGATATCGAAGAATTTTATCAGGATTCGGGCAAAAATCAGGAGGATATCATCGTACTTGGGGTAGCCAACCCGGCAAGTGAGGAGTATCCAAAGAACAGTGATGTTTCCAAGGAGGAGATTATTGCCTTCCTTGAAGAAAACAATTATACTTTCCCGGTAGTATTTGATGAGACCGGCGAGGTTCTTGCGGATTATTATATTTCAGCTTTCCCGACTACCTTCTTCATTAACGAGGACGGAAATATCTACGGCTATGTCCCTTCCATGATGACCAGGGATATGATTGACAACGCAATACAGCAAACCATCGATTCCACGAAGTAAAGGAGTGTCCGCTCATGAAGAATACTTATCATCTTCCCTGCACAGTTGCCCAGACCTTGAATCTGATCGGTGACAAATGGACGCTTCTCATTCTTCGTCAGCTTAAGCTGGGTCATGACACCTATAAGGAAATCCAGGATCATCTGGAGGGCATTCCCTCCAATCTTCTCTCCGAGCGGCTGAAAAGCCTGGAGGCGGATGAACTGATTACCAGCAGGCTCTATCAGCCTCATCCTCCCAGATACCAATATATTCTGACCCGGAGCGGTGCTGATCTTGACGATATCTTTCACAGCCTCATGCTATGGGGGGAGAGAAACCTGAAGGATTGCCCGGGGCGTCTGGTTCACAACCAATGCGGCCAGGGCATTGAACAGCAGTATTACTGCAGTCATTGCGGCAGAACCATCTCAAAGGAGGAGCTATCCATAACCGAATAATTCCCCTTTACACCTGCAAAGTATTATGATATTATAAGCATAAGTGCTGATAATATGGCACTTCGCTCTTATAATTAAAATAAGTTATCTGAAAGGACGGTTTTGATGTCGGTATTATCTGTAAGAGAGGTTAGTTTTAAATAGCTCTAAGCTGTTTAAAATCTGTGCCAGTCAGCATTCGCGCAAACGGCACATAATTGAATTAGTTCGGGTACACTCGTTGTATACCTTAGTTTGTTGTACCCAACTTTCTGCCTTTACAGTAAATACTCAAAACTGTCTTGTATTAGAGAAAAACAGTCGGATTCGTCCGTGCTCTATTGAATTTTACAAGGCATAGCAGGGTTATTCTGTTATGCCTTTTTTAATTCTGTTCTTCTGATGATATCAGCGGATACTTTAGAAAACGCAAAATAAATTTGCTTATTATTAAAGTATCCGGTGATAGATAGACTTAATCGCAATCCCGGGATTGTGATTTGCCCACAGGGAGTATTCTACTTATTTGTATTGGTAGAAAGCTTATGTGGGCTTATTTATTGCAGACGCTGAGAGCGGCCGCCTCATTCTGCTGCATTGCAATCCCTGGAATACCCGAAAAAGTGTGATACTAATTTCCTAATGGAGATTAGTCTAAAGGAGAATATCAGAATGACAGAAAAATCAAATTATACATTGGAATTTAATATAATACGGGAGAAACTAAGCGACTATGCATTGTCCCAACGGGCGAAGCAAAAGCTTCTGGAACTGACCCCCTATCTTAAGGAATGGGAAGTAACCGCCAGGATCAAGGACACCACGGAAGGCAGAAAAATACTGGACCATATCGGGACCCCCCCGCTGGCGGTAATGAAGGATATGGATATGCTGCTGGAGCTGTCCGAGAAAGGCTCCATGCTGGTACCGGAGCAGCTAACACAGATCGTTCTTTTTATTAATGCCTGTAAACGCATGAAAAGCTTTCTTAAACGGGCCGAATCCTTATCCGTTGATATTGCAGGCTACGGCGGCTCCATCGACGATTTATCCTCCCTGTCAGGTGAGATCGAAGGTGCAATCAGGGGTAACAGCATAGAAGACAATGCCTCCAAGGAATTAAAGGATATCCGGCGTAAAATGGAGCAGCTTCATGCGGAAGTGAAAACAAAGCTGGAATCCCAGCTCCGCAGCAAGAAGGAATGGTTTACCGACGGCTATGTTTCTACGAGAAACGGGCATTTTGTCCTTCCCGTAAAAAAGGAATATAAGCATATGGTCAGCGGTTCCGTTCTTGACATTTCCTCCAGCGGGTCAACATACTTCATTGAGCCTGCCAACGTTGCTAAATTGAGAGAGGAACTGTCCCTCCTTGAAATTGCAGAAAGCAACGAGGAGCGCCGAATTCTATACGCTCTCACTGCCTTGGTAGCAGAACAGGCTTTCCGGATCCGCCTGAATATGGAAGCAATGGAAGCTCTGGATTTTATCTTCGCCAAAGCAAAACTCAGTGCGAATATGAAAGCGATTCCTGCACAGATCAATACGGACCGCTATATCCGTATCGGTAACGGGCGTCATCCCCTGATCAAGGCGGAAGAATGCATTCCTCTAAATTTTGAACTGGGCAGGGGGATCTCCGGCATTGTTATCACCGGACCCAATACCGGCGGCAAAACCGTAGCCTTAAAAACCGTTGGCCTGCTGCAATTAATGGCCCAGAGCGGTCTTCATGTCCCCTGCGAGGATGCCACGCTCTGTATGAACAACCAGGTCCTCTGTGATATCGGAGACGGGCAGAGTATCACGGAGAACTTATCCACATTCTCTTCCCATATTACGAATATCATCCACATTTTAGATCACGCGGATGTGGAAAGCCTGGTTTTATTGGATGAACTGGGCTCCGGCACCGATCCTGCGGAAGGAATGGGCATCGCCATCGCAATTCTGGAGGAGTTAAAACGGAAGGGCTGCCTGTTCGTGGCTACCACCCATTACCCGGAGGTAAAAGAATACGCAGCTAAATCGGAGGGGTTGGTCAATGCAAGGATGGCATTTGACCGGGAAAGCTTAAAGCCCTTGTACCGCCTCGAAATCGGGGAAGCCGGAGAAAGCTGCGCCCTATATATCGCAAAGCGTCTGGGGCTCTCCAAGCGTATGCTGGAGCGGGCCTATCAGGAAGCCTACTGCAGGGATACCGTGGTTTCACACCCCGGAGCCGGCCAGGATCTCTTAGAAAATATAATTGATGGTATGGAAGAGAATATATCCTCCCCCAGGACTGTCCTCCATATTGAAAAAGCCAGGGAACCAAAGCCTGTCAGCACCAGAAGCCAGCGCTTCCAAGTCGGAGACAGTGTGGTGGTGTATCCCCAGAAGAAGATCGGAATTGTCTTTAGTATAGCAAATGAGAAGGGTGAGGTGGGGGTTCAGATTCAGAAAAGAAAAGAATATATTAATCACAAGAGACTGCAGCTGAAGGTAGCAGCTACCGAAATGTACCCGGATAACTATGATTTTTCCATCGTATTTGACAGTGTGGCAAACCGCAAGGCAAGGCACAGAATGGAGAAGGGTCACCAGCCGGGTCTGGAGATCACCTATGAGAAGGAGCAGCTTTCGTAATCAAGGTAAAAATATTAATCAGGGAGGTCATCCCGCTCATCCTAAACCATTCAGAAAAAGCAAAAGCCGAAACACGGCTTTTGCTTTTTTGGATTTCTCAGACTTCACGATATACCATTCATTGGCTTAATCATTGGTTCCGGTTGGCGACGCCGTGCAGCGGAAATTCATTGGAACACTTATATTGTAGGATTTATTCGGGACTCCATAGAGAAAATTTGTATAGGCGCTGATATCATCCGGATTCGTAAGGGGCAATCTATCCCGTCCAAAAAAACTCCATATCCTCACGCTTGCCCAAAGATGTGGTAAGTACGAGCACTCCTTCAGCTTTAAATCCTCCGTTTTCGATTCCATATCAGCCCCCCAGGAAATCGATATAACACGAATTCTATTTTCATATGGAATTGTTTTGTTTCTTCCGGCATATCCTCCGGCCAAATCGTCTTACTGTCAAAGCTTGCCCGGAGCAACTTATCGTAATCATTGGCCAAGGTTACCCTCGATAGATTTTATGTAATAATACCGAAAGCATAAACAGAAGTATAAGTAGCACTTCTCACTGATAACTCCAGCCCAGATCGTTATGGTAAATCATCTGCTTCGTCATACCGCCGTCCACGGTAATGTTCTCTCCGGTGATAAAGCTGCTGTCTTCGCCGCATAGATACATTGCCATTTTCGCAATATCAGCCGGTTTACCAATTCGTTGTACAGGATGCTGTTCCCGGTCTTCCCGGCTCCATTCCCCCTGCGTTGTATCAATCCAGCCCGGTGCGATAGAATTGACTCTGGCAATCCCTCGCAGACTGACAGCTAATGCATGGGTCATTGCGGTGATTCCCCCCTTCGCCGCCGAATAGCTTTCCGTATCCTCCTGGGACATATAGGCTCTTGTGGATGAAATATTTACAATTGCAGCGTTC
>JAEZFH010000316.1 GCA_023437885.1 Bacillota bacterium
GCTCTGTGCCACGATTCGTGCCTTTATGGCGCCTCCGGTCACCGTGCCGCTGACCGTGACCTTTTCCCATGCACCTGTGCCGACTGCACTTGCGGTTTGCTCACCGGCCAGCTGCCCGGACGCATCCAGAAATTGTACGGTCACCGTTGCCTGCCCGCTTACCGGGTATACCTGTGCGCTGGCTTCATACGCACCGCCCGGCTGCAGGTTCGCAAGGTCGCCGGAGATTGCGGTGCCGCTCACAACCTGCATGGAATATCTGCCATCGTACTTTTGAACCGTCGAAAGGCTGATACCGCTGCCCGACCATCCGGAAATAGACTCCTCAGCCTCCTCGAAGCCGCTGTTTGTCACTGCGGCAGGAACTTCCACGGTTTTGGGCGGCTGCTGTACCCAACCGCCGTCAATCACGCGTACTACCTTCAGGTTCGTAGCGCCGTTGTCCAGGAAGTATACATTCTGCCTGCCCTGATTGTCGAAGGCCAGCTCGATGAAATCTACCTCTTTGCCGTCGGCAGGCAGCGTAATGTGGTCCCAATTTTCGCTGACAGGATCTACCACCGTCAGCTTGCCGGCAAGATCGGTATACAGCAGGCCGTCGGCGCCGAATTTGATGTGCACTGGCCGCCACATACCGCGACCTGAGACTTCGGGGTAGATATTTTTATATTTGGATACTGTGTTCGTGGAGGTATCAAGTGTAAACAATATACCGTCCGCCGCACCCCACAGGTTGCCTTCCCTGTCAAAGGTCAGCCCGCTGATCATGGGAGTTTTGAGTCCCTGAATATCTAAACTAAATTCCGCAGTTTTTGTCTCCGATGCCACATCCCAAACAAATACCTTGGGAGGCTCAGTGGGCAGGATTTCAGAATGATCCGGGATGCCTAATCCGCCTCTTTGGGATGTGGAACCATAGATTATACCGTCCTTCATGGCAAGTCCAACAATGCTTTGCTTCTCCACTACATTACGATATACCTTGTGTGTGCCGTCGGAAGGATTATAGATCGCAAGGGCACCGCCGGTTTTTCCGTAATCCGGAATGGTACCGATCAGCAGCAGTCCGTTCTGGTACTGCATGATGTACGGGCGGTCCTGCTCCTGCGTTTTTTTCATTTCAAACAACGTCTGGAACTCGCCCGGAGCTGTGGTATCCATGGACTGTATGACAGCGCCCGGATAAATCCCAAAGTATACGGTATTGCCTGCGCCGGCTACGATGCCCTCCGCCTGTCCCTGGTTGTACATGCGTGCTTCCTTAGTTTTGGGATCATATTCCGCACCTTTTGGCCCGCCGGGATAAGTGGTCATATACAGCTTGCCGTTGTTCCCTGCGGCCAGGTTGTGCAGCCCAAGCGGCGCACCCATCACGGAGGCCGGCGCACGCATGGTTGACTTGGCCGTTACGTCCATAGACACGATTTCTCCGCCGCGGGATACGGTCAGCACCACCGGCTTGCCGCCCCTCAGCGTAACAGTTGCACCGCGCAGCCCGGAGGGGTACTTCGTAATCTTCTCCACAATATCCAGTGTTTTGTGGTTAATCTGCATCAGGTAACGGTCATGAATCACGTAGGCATAGTCCCCGTACACCGGCAGGTGCGTGAAGTTCCATACGCCAAAGTCATAGTTTTCCTCATCCTTGACACCGTCCATAAGCACGACTTTGTCGTCCCATTGCTGTGTATCCAGATGATAGAACAGCAGCGCGTCCTTTTTACCGTTATCCACATGCGCCATCAGGGTATTACCCGCAATCCCCATGCTATAAACATACTGCACCACACCGTCCGCAGGGTCCTTTTTGATTCTTCCATGCAGATCACTCGGCGTGATGTCGGTTACTTTGTTTTGATCCTTCAAGTCCATCACATGCACCTTGGCCGCCAGACCCAGCCCCAGGTACAGCTTGCCGTCCTTATAGGCCATGGAGCGCACATAGTCGCTGCTCCCCGACGGGTCAGCCATACCCAAGTCCTCCAGCTTGCCTGTTAAGGCTGTGTACTTCACCACATGCGCACCGCCCGACTTATAGGTGCCAAAATAGATATTGCCGATCTCGTCGCCTGCGGCGCTCCAAACCTGGTGTCCCTCAAGAACCGTACCGATTTTTCGTGAAGCCTGGGCCGCCGGATCGTAAACATACAGAACCCCCGCATCGCCTGCTACATAGATTTTGCCATCCGGTGCAGCAGTATGCGTATAGGCTGTCCCGATGCCTGGCATCTGTTCGAGGTCCACCCGCAGGTTGCTCTCTACGTCCACCACGCTGAATACGTCGCCCACAGCGGCGGCATAGGCATACAGATGTCCTCCGTACGTATTAAATGTGGCAGCAGGCACATTGGGAGTAGAAGCCATCGGTCCCAGATCCTCGGCAGCCAGGAACCCCCTTCCCCTTAGGGAAGCAGCAACAATTTCACTATCCGAGTCATTGGCCTGGGCTTTTGCTGCCCCTCCGATTCCAGGTGAAAGTACCATTACGCCCGCCAATAAGGAGGCGAGCAGGCGTGTAGCACGTTTCGGCCATTTTTGTTTCGCACTTTTATATTGCATAATATCTTCCTTTCATGATATTGTCGTGTGTGATAGGAACAGCTTTATGGATCGGTTTGTTTCCTCATCCACAAAAAGTTATGCGCAACAAATAATGCTGCTAACAAAGATACCGACAAGCGATATCCATATCAATTACTGCCCTGAAATTCTGTCTTCCGCATGATTGTCAGTCAACATATCTATCTATGTCTCCTTCCTCTGTCTGCCAGACCGGAAATTCATTCTGCGCAATTGATACAAACATCAACTTGTCGGTATGCTAGTGCAACATTCTCTAAGTTGCTTTAAAATTAAATTATAGTATGATATCTTCTATTTGATATCCTAATGGTATACGTTGTTAACAACGTATACGACCGGCGCAGCAATTTTATCATCCATTCATTTATAAATCCTTGTTAGAGCCTGTCTAAATTTTCTTGAGATTAAAGTGCATTTCTTGCAGCCTTTGCACCCTCGATTAATTCATCTCCATTGCTATCATATCCGCTGCCCCATCTGCTGCTTCCTGCGGAGTCATGCTGCCCTCCAGCATCGCTTGCAGCTGTGCTGTTACATTCGGCATAAATACTCTTGCTGTAGAATGAATGACACCGGGCTTTGCAAGACTTACATACTGTGCCAGCTCTTTCATTGCCGGATTAGAGTCATGGATACTCAATGCGGAAGTTCTGGAAGGTATGTAATTGGTAAGCGTATTAAATGCCTTTTGACCTTCCGTACCTGTCATCACACTTAAAAGTTGCGCAGCCTTCTCGGCATTTGCTGACTTTGCTGACACTACAAACATTCCTGTTACTCCGAAGGTAACTCCTCCAACCGGAGGTCCGATCACATAATTATCCATTCCCTCCCCTTCCATCAGTGTCAGCATGTATGCCGAGCTGTACGCTGATAAGGACTTTCCTTCCAGGAACATAGATGACTGATCGATTGAGGTGATCGCATCTGCAGGGAAATATCCTGCATCATACTGCCTTTTTACCTCTTCCCAAGCCTTTACCGATTCAGCGCTGTTGATAAGTATGGTGTTATCCGCTCCTATTACATCACCGCCAAAAGCCCAGATGTATGGATAGAGAGTCGCATTCAGTGTGTTGCCGCCTTCGAAGGTACGGGCATAATATCCTGCTGCAACTGCTTTGTCCGCCAGTTGATTGAACTCTTCCATTGTCTTCGGAAGATTATCCGCACTGCCTCCGATCTCAGCCAGGATATCCGTATTATAGAACATGGTCTGAACCTCTCTCAGAATTGGAAGCCCATATTTATGACCATTATAGGACACTGCCTCGATGGATGTTTCTGTAAAGTCCGAGTAATCGAAAGCTGAACCCAGAAGCTCATCTACCGGTGCAAGAACCCCTTTTTCAGCAAATTGGGTCATCATGTCCGGGATAAGATAGAAGATATCCGGACCCTGATCTGTTGCTAATGCTGTAAGCATTTTCTCTTCCCTGTTTTTCCAGGGGATTTCTTCAAATACGATGGTTGCATTTGGATAAGTATTTTTAAACTCTGCTGCCATGTCGTCAAAAACCTTTTTTTGACTGTCGGCTAAATCTGTGGATACAAAAGGATGTGTCCACACAGTAAGTGTAAAGCTGTCATTTGTATCAGCTGCCTCCGCACCCTCTTCTGAATTAGCATCCGTACCGCTTGTCTGTTCCTGCTCTGCCGGTTTCGTAGGAGCTGGAGCCTCCTCTTTTTTTGTTGAACTACAACCGGCCAAAACTGCGATTGACAGACTGAGTACAAGCAACATTTGTAATACCTTCTTTACCATAATGTATCCTCCCTGAATTTATACTTTTGCCATTGGAATGATGTATTTGCCCATGTTATCTGTATATATTTCCTATATATCATCATCCTGACAGTTGTATTTTAGTATATTATATATAATTAGTAAACAAAATGACTTGCTCATTAATATAACTATATTGCTATATTAAGCTTTTCCTGATACTTTTTTAAGCAAATCTTCCAAACGGATTGCTCGAAGCATTAAGTTGCTAAGAGGAAACCACTATCCTCTGATTGGCGCTCCTGTTTCAATTGATTTGTATGCCTGTATCGCAACCTTCAAAGCAAACAACCCATCCTCTCCTGAGATCGGCGATGGTCTGTCATTATCTATCGCATCCGCAAAATCTTCTAACATAAGTTTGTTCATATCATCGCCCCAATAGCTTTGCAGACTCTTCTCGTATTTGTTGGAATACAGATTTCCATGCTGCTTAAAGGATTCCACCTGGATGCTTCCCTTCGTTCCGATCAGATTAAGATTCACATCTCCCCAGGTAGGAAATGACTTGGGCCTATTCCAGGATGTGTCAAGCGTAGCATAAGGACCATCCTTGAACTGCATAAATATCAGTCCTGTATCTTCCACCGGGATATCATGGATATACCTTCCGCCTTTGGCAAAGACCTCCTCCACGTCTTTGCCTAAGATCCAATGCATGAGGTCGGCCACATGAATGGTGTGGTCAATGATTGCGCCGCCCCCGGCCTTCTCCTTATCCACAAACCAGCCTCCCGGCATGGTCCCATGGTTCGTGCCCGTAATCGCTACAATATCACCAATGGAGCCGCTGTCTATGATCTCTTTCGCTCTTACGACAGCCGGGATATATCTGCATGGCAATGCCACCATAAGCTTTACACCATTCTCCTTGCATGCTTTTATCATTTCTTCTGCATCTTCGACTGTAGTTGCGATTGGTTTTTCTACAATCACATGCTTCCCTGCTCTGGCAGCCTCTATCGTAAGCTTGGCGTGCCGTAAATTGGACGAGCAGATGCATACGGTATCTGCCTCACTGCTGAGAATCAAATCCGTGTATTTCTCATAATACGGTATCCCATATTGCTCGGCTAATGGCCTTCCGATTTCTGTATCAGGCTCTGCCAGACCAATCACTTTAACATTCTTTATTTTTAATGCTTCCTCGATATAGGAAGCGGCATGAATATGTTCACATCCTATGATTGCAAGCTTCATTTATATCACCTCCCTGGGATTTACTTTTTGGCCGGTCCTTATGGATTCCATTGCACACAGGGATATGTACACTGCCCTTATCGCATCATTACAGGATACCGGCACATCTGTATTATTTTCAATAGCCTTGATAAAATCGATTATCTCCTTCGCATAGGGATTGGTTCTTGCGGTCAGCGGACTTTCCGGTATGGCTACCCCATCGGAAGCACCGGATTCTGAAGAGCCAACATGGCAAATCACTGGAATCGAATCCTCTGAGTTACTTTGGTAAATCCCCTCTGTTCCCACAATTTCTATTTTGGTAGCAAAGGGAGCGCCCACCGGCTTTGACCAATCCGCCTCAATATGCGCGATCACTCCATTATTAAATTCCAGCATAGCAACATCATATTCATTATATCTTTCATGATGATAAGTATTGCCCTTAGCATAAACTTCTTTCACATCCCCAAAGCAGTGCATGAGAAAATCAATATCATGAATCGCCATATCATGAATCGCGCCTCCGCTGATCTTGATATCTTCATACCACTCTCTGATCCTTCCGGGATGTACTCCTCCCCGATAGGTTCTAACCATGACCGGGCGCCCGATATCTCCGCTTTCCACAATCCTTTTCGCATTTTCATATTCAGGAAAGTATCGGAGTACCTGCGCTACCATAAGCTTAACCCCTGACTTTTCTGCCGCATCACGCATCCTCTTTCCTTCTTCCACGGTCAGTGCAATTGGTTTTTCACATAAAATATGGAAACCGGACTGCGCAGCCTTTACAGCGAATTCACAATGCAGATCGGTAGGAAGGCAGATATCCACCATATCGATGTCCTTCCTGGCCAGGATATCATCTCCATCGTATAACGCTTCAGCGCCTAATAAATCCGCTAATTCATCGGCACGCTCTCTGACCAGATCGGCCACAGCTACAACTTCGGCTTCCTGTATATACTTATAGCACTGGGCATGTGCGTGAGCAATGCCGCCGCATCCTATGATACCTACTCGAATCATGTTTCCCTCCTGTTTTATAATCTCTTTCTATATTTTTTCATTGAGGATTTTGCTCTCAACAACAGCGTTTCCTTAACGATATCTGAGCCTTTTATTTTGATGCTACAATCGCCTTCCAGCTTTCTATGCTGTCCGCAACAAACCTATCATCATTCAATTCCGGATAGGACAGATATACTCTGTCTATCTCTTCCTTCTGCCCTTTCCCTAAAACCTCTTTTTCATCCAGGCACCAATTGCCTCGAAGCAGTCCCTGCCTTGCCAATACCTCATTGATTCCGGGAATGCATCCAAAGAAATCGTTCTTCACATCAAAAAATGCAGCATTGCAGTCCGTAATTTGAATCCCCAGGCTTAAAAGCTCTTCAAAACCGGTTCCCGCAGCTTTTGCCCTTTTCACCTTATCCAGCAGTTCCACCGCTTTACTGGTCCATACCGCCCAATGACCCAATAAGCCTCCGCAAATCTCCTTTTCTATGATCCGGCCATCAATATTGAATTTGTATTTCGTAAGAATATCCGCAACGATATTATCATCATTTCCTGTATACACGGATATTTCATCGCAGCGGCTGGAGCTGCACACCGCCCGGAGCACATCCAAGGTATCGTAACGGTTGAAGGGAGCCGTCTTTATCGCCAGAACCCCATCAATATTTGCAAACTTCTGCCAAAATTCATAGCTGAATCTTCTTCCGCCGGCATTCGGCTGCAGATAAAATCCAAAAACCGGCATGATCTCTGCAATTTGTCTTGTTCTCTCTAAAAGCTCCTCTTCGTTATAGGAATTCAGCCCTCCCATGCTGAGCAAAGCAATGTCATATCCTATTTTGTCCGCAATCACAGCCTCTTTCCTTGCCTGCTCTGTTTCTCCGCATACTCCGGCTACTTTGATGAAAGGCCGCTGCATCCCGGAGCTTATGATTTCATCATATACCACGCTTAATAATCTCTCATAGAGATTATGCTTTGAATCCCTGATGTTAAATTGCGTAGTATGTACACCGACTGCCAGCCCGCCTGCCTTTGCATCCATATAATAATGGGTTAAAACCCTCTGGGTGAACTCATCAAAGGTCCTGTCCTGATGAATCGCCAACGGGCAGGCCGGTATCACAGTTCCGGTTCTAAGGAGCTTTAAAATATCTCTGTCCAATCCCTTTGCCATCTAATATTTTCCCTGCCTTTCCTGAAAATGAGTCGGTTTATCTATAGTATCACCGCCGCTTCGCAACCATTCTGATGTGATATCTATCATTTCCCTTATGGTGGTTTTCGGATATCCGAATAGTGCATGTGCCTTGGATGCGTTGCTTAACAATGCCGTATCCGATTCACTGCCGATGAATATCGGAGTTTTATTGAATTCTTCCGCAAACCTCTCCGCAATCCACTTTATGGATACGGTCTCTGGTCCGGTAACATTAACCACATTTGCAGGTGAGCTTGCCACTGTGAGAGATCGGATTGCGATCTCGCAGGCATCCTTTTGCCATATGACATTGGCATGCCCCATGGTCAAATCGATCGGCTCCTCCTTCAGGACTGCCTGTGCAATCTCCGACAGGATACCATATCTTAAATCAATGGCATAATTTAACCGGAATATGGTCACCGGTGTCTTATTGCATTTTGAGAAATATTGAAATATTCTCTCTCTGCCCAGGCAGGACTGTGCATATTCACCCATCGCTTCCGGAGGATATTCCTCGGAAGGTGCTCCCGCTGCCAGCTTCACCAGCGGATAGACACATCCTGTAGAGAAAGCAACAATATTGGAAGCCTTATATTTACTCGCTATCCTTCCCGGAAGATAGGAATTGATTGCCCAGGTATAGTCCTCATTACCTACGGTACCAAATTTATATCCCACCATATAGATAATGTTTTTTACATCAGGAAGACGTTCCAATTGGTCCTCTGACATAAAATCGCATTTTATGGTTTCAATTCCCTCTAATTCAAGTTCTTCCTGAATGTTATTGCTCTCGGAAAATCTGGCAACTCCATAGACCTTTTTTTTGCTTTGTAATTGATCCGAAGCTCTTTTCACCAGTTTAGCCAGAGTAAGTCCCATTTTCCCACTAACACCCAGAATCATGATATCTCCATCTATCTTATCCATATCATCAACCAATTCCGGTGATGGTGTGTACATGCTTTCTCTTATACTTTCAATACGGTTCATCTCAATTTTCACCTCTATTTTGTTTCACCTTTATTTTGTCTCATTTCTATCAGTAAGATATTAGCTTTGTCAATCCGGCACTATCCCCTGATTTCAATTCTTCCAATGCGGACCCGACCTCGTCAACTTTAACACTTTCCCTGATGTAATCCTTTACTTTTATCCTGTTCTCCGCAACCAGCCTGATGAATTCTTCCAGATTGCGGCCTTCGGTCCATCTTACATATCCATAAGGGTAATCTATTGCCTGTAACTCATAGAGTTTATCGTATCTTCCCGGCCCTCCGGCTCTTGAAATCATGATTTCAATCTCTTTCTCAAACATTAGTCCTCTGTCATAGTGAGGCTCGATATCCCCTACGATAATGCTTTTCCCCCTGTTCCGTAACCATTCCAGGCTTTTGTTCGTCTGATATCCCGCACTTTTGCCCGCACATAAGAACACGGCATCCGCACCCCGCTCATGGGATATACTGCGAAGGTGATCCTCCATCTCCGCTTCATTAAGAAATGTTCTTAATCCCGTGATGTTCTCGAACAATTCCGCTCTTTTCTCGGTATTATTCAGGGGAAGGACCCGTAATGCCGAAGCATGGGCTATCTGTCCGATCAGCTGCCCAAAGATACCAAGACCGGATACCACCGCAATCTCTCCAAACTGCAGATGAGCCTGCCGCAGGGCATGGATCGCGATTGCTCCCATACCGCCTAAGGACGCTTCCTTCAAATCGACGCCGTCAGAAAGCCGCGTGCATAATGTCTTGGGAACCAGCAAATATTCACTGTGTGACACATAGGGAGCCCCATAGCATGCAACCTTATCCCCCACTTTTATGTGGTCTACTCCCTCTCCAACCTCCACCGCTTCACCGGAAGCGCTATAACCAAGAGAAACAGATTCGTTCCCGCTGTTTTTTGTCATAGTTATCTCTGTCCCCGGACTAATCGCTGTGTAGGATGTTTTAACCAATATAAAATTATCTTTTATTTTTGGTATCTCTTTCTCTGTAATATCTATTTTCCCGTTTCGTGCGCAAATACTTTTCATGATTACCTCCCATTCTACCGCCCGGCAGTGTCATAAGCTCCCATTCCTTCACGTCATCCTCGCTTCCGGTGCTTTCATGCCTTCGAGGATCAACACTCGCTTTTCGATTATTTGATTCCAGTAAAAGCAATCCCTTTGGTAAAATATTTCTGGAAAAATACAAATATTAAGAAGGTTGGCACGAAGGATAATACCGCTCCGGCCATTTCAATTCCGAAGTTTCCTTCCTTGGTAAGAAAGGAGGCCAGACCAACCGTAATCGGATACATTTCCTTGCTGGTCGTGAAGATCAGCGGAGTCAAATAATCGTTCCAGCCGGTGATGAATGCAAAGGTTCCAAC
>JAEZFH010000369.1 GCA_023437885.1 Bacillota bacterium
ATGCTGCTGCAAAAGCATGTAAGAAAAGAGCTGCACGGACATGTCAAAAACCTGGTACCAATTGTAGATGCCTGCGCTATGGAAGGAGATGCGTGTGCTGCGGAAATTATGACAGAGTTTGCAGCTATGTGCGCTAAATATGTAATTGCCGGCTTTAAACGTTTTGATATGTTAAAGATTAAGAGCGATGTAGTATTATCCGGCGGTGTTTTCAAGTGCAAAAATGACATTTTGTACCATGTCATAGAGCAATATATCAATCAAGAGGCAACGGGTGTAACTGTAGTGGATGCAAAATACGAGCCGGTGATAGGAGGTGTAATCGCAGGATTAAAAGAATGGTACGGCAGTATAAAGAAAGAGTTCCGGGAAAATATTGATGAATCGGCAAAAAAACTTGGGCTGATACGTTCCAAAAAGTAAAAGGAGGAAGGAAAATGAAAAGAAGATTAAAATTAATGACAGGGTTACTTATGCTGGTGTGTTTATCTGTTGTTTTTATGGGGTGCAATACTGCAAAGAAGGGCGGTAATGCTACGAGTACATCAAAAAGTGAGGAAGAAATCACTTTGAATATCTGGCATATTTGGACGGATAATGAATCTGGGGATAGAAGGGCAATCGATGAATATATTGAGCTTTATACAAAAGAGCATCCAAATGTGAAGATAGAGCAGGATGCCGCCGATACGGAAAGCTATAAAACGAAGCTCAAGGTTGCATTCTCCGGAAGTGATTTACCGGATGTATTTTTCACCTACGGTGCCGGTTTTTCCAAGCTCTTTGTTGATACGGGAAAAGTGTTGGCATTGGATGATATCCTTGGGGAAGAAACAAAGAATAAATTAGTAGGCGGAGCGGAAGCCAATTTTATCTATAACAACCAGTTATACGGTTTGCCGATTAAAATGTGGACAGGCACCTTCTTCTGTAATAAAGAACTGTTTGAAAAAGAGAACATTGAGCTGCCTGCGGATTGGGACCAGTTGATGACGACAGTAGAGAGCTTTCGGGCAAAGGGTTACCAGCCCATGACCTTAGGTGCTAAGGATGCATGGCATATCGCAATGTATTTTGACCAGATTGCCATTAGGGAAGCCGGAGTGGATGGTGTAATAAAGGCCATGAAGGGAGAAAAGAAATTCAATCATCCCGAGTTTTTAAAGGCTGCGGAGGATCTGGTTGCATTAGTAAATGCAAATGCATTCAACGATGGGTTTGGAGGACTTGGAGCACAGGAGGCGCAGGCGGAATTTTTAATGGGACGCATTCCCATGTATTTTAACGGCTCATGGATGACAGGGGATATGCAGTCCGATGTAAATTCAGTAAAGGATAAAATTGTTGCCCTTCCTTTTCCTTCAATTCCGGGTCAAAAGGGTGATCAGACCCAATATTCCGGCGGTGCCATTGACGGATGGGCGGTAAGCAGCGTAAGTAAACATAAAGAGGCCGCCGTTGATTTCATGGCAGGCTTGGCAGAATTTCAATCAAATGCTTCTTATAAATCAGGGGACGGTATCGCTGTTTGGAAGACAGAGATGAATGAGAGTGAGCTAAATCCTCTTTTAGTACAGATAAATAATAATGTGAAGGATGCTACTGCCTTTGCCCTGGCATGGGATACCCAATTATCCGGTGCGGATGTAGATATTTATTTATCCAATCTTCAGTCACTGGTCGGAGGCGGATTAACGCCCCAGGAATTTGTGGATGCATTACAAAACCAATTAAGTGTCTCTATGAAGTAATTAATTGAGAGAGTTCGCTTAGGTGAACTCTCTCTGATCTTATTAATGATAGCAGAGTTTCCCGTATGGCATCAAATATGTTGTTTTTGATTGATAATCATTAAGGATTAGGTTATAGCGAGAGGAGACATGATTGTGGAGAAGGCATTAAAAAACAAAAAAATAATAATGATCTTTGTTTTGCCTGGACTTCTTTTTTACTTTATTATTATTTTATTCCCAATCTTAAAATCATTCCAATACAGCCTGTATGAGTGGAATGGAATTAATTTGCCTAAATTTAACGGATTCCAAAATTATATTGATATTTTCACAAAAGACAACCCCAGCTTTTGGGATGCCAGTTTTAATTCGCTGATATTAGCTGCATGCTCCGTATTTATCCAGATACCCATTGCATTGGTTCTCGCATTAATTCTTGCACTTGGGGTCAAGGGAGAAAAAACATATCGGACTATTTATTTTATCCCGGTTATTATTTCTACCGTAATTATAGGACAGCTCTGGATGAAAATATATCACCCAACCTATGGAATTCTCAATGTTGTGCTTGACAATATCGGATTAGCATCCCTGAAAAGAGAGTGGCTGGCAAAAACGGAAACGGCATTATTTGCAACAATTATACCGATTATTTGGCAATACATAGGTTATCATATGCTTCTGCTTTATACCTCGGCAAAATCTATCTCAGCCGATATCTATGAGTCCGCCAGAATTGACGGAGCCAATAATTTTACCATAGCAGCTAGGATTACAATTCCGCTAATTCAGCCCATGCTAAAGACCTGCGTTATTTTTGCGGTAATCGGATCGATAAAAAGCTTTGACTTGATCTATATCCTGACGAAGGGCGGGCCGATGCATGCAACAGAAGTTCCGTCAACGCTGATGTATAACAGTATTTTCGTGCAATATGGCTATGGCTATGGAAGTTCTATGGCCATTATGATTATTATTGAATGCCTTGTCTTTACTTTATTGATACAGAAGATCTTCCCGAAAGAAAAAATAGAGTGAAAGGAGTTTTTATTCTATGGTGCTTAAAAAACACAAATCAGGTATGGCAGGTAAAATGAGACCGATCCATTGGCTCTTGCAGGTTGTACTTATACTTGTAGCTGCAATTCAATTATTTCCGTTAATATGGCTCCTGTTCTTTTCACTCAAATCAAATGCGGAACTGTTTGGAGACAATATCCTTGGCTTTCCGAAGGAATGGCTTTGGTCCAATTACATTACGGTGCTGAGAAGCAGCAATATATTCCGTTATTTTACTAACAGCGTGGTAATTACAGTCATTACCATTATCATAACGAATGTTCTGTCGGCTATGGTTGCCTATGCTCTGACCCGTTTAAAATGGAAGTTATCCAATGCTGTCTATATTCTGTTCTTAACAGGGATGATGATTCCGATACATGCCGCTTTATTACCGCTTTTTATTATATTAAAGCCGGTACTCAATACTTACCTGGCTCTTATTATTCCCTATGTCGGATTTGCACTCCCCTTATCCGTATTGATATTATCTGGATTTATGGGGACAATTCCGAGAGAAATTGAAGAAGCCGCTTTCCTTGACGGTGCAGGAATCGGACGTATATTTACCTATATTATTGTACCGCTCATGAAACCGGCACTTGCTACGATATCGGTGCTTACCTATTTATCCAGCTGGAATGAATTAATGTTTGCGATTACCTTTATAAATAAAGAAGTATATAAAACCTTAACCTTTGGTATCATGAGTATGGTGGGCAGATATACCACCAACTGGGGTCTCATTGGAGCGGGACTTGTTATCGCAACAATTCCGAGTATCGCTATCTATATGCTGATGAGTGAGCAAATTCAAGGCAGTTTATCAAGCGGTGCCGTCAAAGGCTGATTATAGTTTATAATACACTGGAGGTTTGTAATGAATACTGAATTTTGTAAATGCCCCTACATACCATGTAAGCTGCGTGGAATTTGCAAAGCTTGTATCGCAAAAAATGAAGCGGACGGTACTTTAGCGCACTGCATGGAAAATATTGCAATAAAGTATGGCGCCGTACTTCCCCTACGGCTGCCCCAAACAGTGATATGCGATGATATGTCAGCAATGTCTGAGTATTGTGCACGGCTTATTGCAAAGACAATCAAGGAGAAGCCGGATGCCTTGATCTGTTTGCCTGCAGGAGAAAGCGCTCTTGGTACCTTTCGTGCATTAAAGGATATGTCGGACCGGAAAGAGGTTGATTTTAGCCAAGCTTGGTTTGTCGCATTAGATGAATGGCTAAACCTGGAGGATGAATCGGAAAATTGTACGGCTTTTATGTTTAAGAACTTCTATGGACCGCTTCAGATAGATCACAGCAGAATTAAACTCTTTGATATACATGCGAAGGATATGGAGAAGGAATGTAAGAGAATAGACCAATTTATTTTTGAACAGAATGGAATCGACTGTATGCTGTTGGGTCTTGGTATGAACGGACATATCGGATTAAATGAACCCCATGCATCCTTTGACAGCTATGCGAAGGTAGTAACTCTGGATCCGCTTACAAGGGAAGTAGGGCAAAAATACTTCTCTTCCAAGGTTAAATTATCAGAAGGGGTCACACTTGGAATGCGTCATGTTTTTGAAACAAAGCAGGTAATCCTGCAGGTCGGAGGAAAGAAAAAATCTGCCATAGTAAGAAAAATTTATGAGGAACAGCCCTCTTATGCATTGCCTGCTACGGTAATGAAATTATTAAGCAATGCGGTGGTTGTATTAGATAAAGATTCCGCTTCAGAAATAGTAGATTTAATTTAGTAATTGTTTCTTTTTACCAGGTGTTCGTATGAACAAGAAAAATGGAAGTCAAGTAGGTATGTGATTTAAACTGCTTTTTCTTGAATGGGAGTTGTTACGGCATCAACTACGTGCCAGCGCCATTCAAACAATATAAATTAAGGCTCCCCTTTAATTGCTAATAGGGGAGCCATTGTGTTTAAAAAGCAATATTCCGGGATATCAAATGCTGCGGTTTAAGCAATAATCACATTATTGTAATCTGCTAAATCCGGTATAGGCTTTTCCGTTATTATAGTCGCATCGCTTAAGGATGCAACCTTGATCATCGTTACAACATCGTATTTGCTGGAGTCAATTAAGAAGAAGGCCTCGATTGACTGGTCCATGGCTTTTTTCTTGATGGTGTTCTCAGTGATGTCTTGATTGGTAATGCCGGCGGTTTTACTGAAGCCGTTGGAGCCCAGGAAGCATTTATTAAAGTTTAAGCCGCGCAGGGAAGATTCTGCCAAAGGACCGATACAGGAGTTGGTAGACTGCTTAATCGTGCCGCCAATCATGATGCAGGGGATCTGATGTGCCGCCAGTTGATTGATATGATGTATTCCGTTGGTTACCACTGTGATTTCGCGGTTAACAAGATACGGAATCATTTGCAGGGTCGTACTGGAAGGATCTAAGAAAATGACATCACGTTCCTGGATATAAGTACAAGCCTTCTGAGCGATCTTATTCTTTGCTTCCTTATTCAAATTTAATTTGGTGCTGATGCTTAATTCCGTATTCTTTCTATTTAGTTGAACTCCGCCGCCATGAAGGAGATTTATCTTACCCAGTTTTTCCAGCTCTCTTAAATCTCTTCTTAAGGTAGAAAAGGATGTATCTAAATGCTTGATCAATTCATCCATATAAATAATATCTTTTTCCGTGAGTAAACCAATAATCGTTTGTTGCCTGATTGCAGGAATCATGAAAAACCTCCCATTTACCTATTCGTATAAAATATAGCTTCATTATATATGAATTTTCAATTTTTGTAAACTATTTTTGAAAAAATATGAACAATTATAAGAATTATTGATATTAGGCTTTTGGGGCAGGAGATTTTATTGCGGATTGAACAGGGTACAGATTATAGATACCGGTAGTGGTTATGCAAATATAATCAAATATAATCATTTAAAATTCAAAAATAATCAATAAAAGTCATAATAAGCTTGATGTAATATCATTACTGTGTTACTATTAAAATTGCAGATTGATCTATTTTTATCGGCTATTTTATCTTGTATTTAAAGGAATGAGCAATATGATTATTAAAAATTCAGAAGTGTTTTATAAAGGTAAATTTGAGAAGAAGGATGTATGGATGAAAGGAGGGCAGATCTTTGCTGTTGGGGACAGTCTTTCCGGGGATGAGGCAGTAGATGGCAGCGGTTTGCTTTTGTTGCCCGGCTTTATTGACATACATACGCATGGACGTGCCGGCTTGGATTTTTCAACCGCCGGCGCTGATGAATTCGGCATGCTTTGCCAATCCTATGCAGAGTGCGGTGTCACCTCCGTCTTAGCAACCACCATGACTATGGAATATGAAATCACAAAGCAGATTATGAAGCGCAGCAGGGCAGCGATTGAGTCGGGTTTTTATGGAAGCAGGATATTGGGAATCAATCTGGAAGGGCCGTTTTTGGGACCGGATAGGAAGGGCTGCCATGATAAGCAGTATCTGCTGGCTCCCGCCATTGATCTGGCAGATGAATTTGATGAACTGTCGGGAGGAAACATTCGCCTGCTGGATCTTGATCCCACCCTGCCGAATGCGATGGAATGCATCAGGAAATACAGTAAGACAAAAACCGTTTCCATTGCCCATACCTCTTCCGATTATGAGACAGCCTGTGCTGCGGTTCGGGCGGGTGCCGCTCATGTCACCCATTTGTTTAATGCAATGAACAGTCTTCATCACAGGGAACCGGGAGTCATCGGGATGGTGGCGGATTACCCGGTGACGGCAGAGCTGATCTGTGATGGAATTCATGTTCATCCGTCTGTAATCCGCATGATGTTTCGTTTGATCGGGGAACGTATTGCATTGATTTCCGATTCCATGAGTGCGGCAGGACTTGGAGAGGGAGAATATGAGCTCGGAGGCTTGAAGGTATTTGTAAAAGATAGAAAGGCCAGCTTGGCAGACGGTACAATCGCAGGTTCCACGACAAATGTGTTTGAGGCGGTTAAAAATGTAATCAGCTTTGGGGTTGAAAAGGAAAAGGCTATTCTAAGCGCAAGTCTGGTACCGGCCCGGGCAATCGGCGCCGATCCTATGGTCGGTGAAATTGCGGAAGGTAAAAAGGCGGATTTGCTGCTGGTAACACCGGAGTTTGACCTGGAGCAGGTGTATATCGGAGGAAAACGTTTTAAATAAGAAAGGTAAGAAAGTAATGAAGCTGTATGATTGATTGGGAAAGTAATGTGATAAGAAAAAATGAAAGCTGTATTTTTGATATGGATAACGGGAGGTTAATAATGCAAAAAATTAGTCTTAACGGAACGGATTGGTTATTCAAAGAGTTTGTCGGACTGGACTGGGTGTGGCGAAACTCCGTAAACCCTGATACCAGGGATACCAGATGGTGGTATCCGGCGAAAGTGCCGGGTTCCGTACTCAAGGATCTGATGGATAACCGGATGGTGCCGGACCCATATTTTGAATTGAATTCAAAGCTGGTGGAGTGGGTGCCTGCAAGGACCTGGGTTTATAAAAAGAGCTTTCGCCTGCCTGCCGGCATAGAGGGCAAGGAAATTACCCTTTGCTTTGAAGGAATCGATTACAAGGCGGAGATTTTTATCAACGGAAACCATATTGGAACCCATGAAGGAATGTTTCTGCCGTTCTCCAAAAATATTACAGGCTTACTGTCTCCGGACCGGGACAATCTGCTGGCGGTGGTTATTGATGCTGCACCTGAGGAGCAACCGCAGGTGGGAAGGACTTCCCTGGTAAGGACCCATAAGACGAGGATGAATTATTGGTGGGATTTCTGCCCGAGAATGATACATCAGGGAATCTGGGACGAGGTGTATTTAAAGATAACCGGCCAGGCCCTGATTAAGGAGGTCTATGTAAGGGCGTCGGTAAGTGAGGACTGTAGCTTGGCGGTTCTTACTGCAGAGATTGAGACGGAGCTGGCACAGGGGTATGAGATTACCATGAGGGCAGATTGTGAGGTTATTGGGAAAAGGGTAAGCAGCGGTCAGGAGCGGCTGGAAATAGAAATTGCGAATCCGAGACTTTGGCAGCCCAATGGCTACGGTGAGCCCTATCAGTATATGCTTCACTTTGAGCTTAGGGATGAACAGGGTGTGATCTCGGATGAGAGGTCGCTGAGGTTCGGTATCCGCAGAATAGAATTTGTTAAAAATGAAAACTGCAATCCCCAGGCGGCCCCCTTCACTTTGAAGGTAAACGGCCGTATTATCTATATCAATGGTTATAATTGGGTTCCCATGGATGCCATGTACGGTGCAAAAAGACCGGAAAAGCTGCATAGATTAATCCGGCTGGCAAAGGAGGCCCATACGGTCATGTTCCGTGTATGGGGAGGGGGCCTTATTGAGAAGGACTCCTTTTATGAAGCCTGCGCTGAAAATGGGATACTGATCTGGCAGGAATTCATCCAGTCCAGTTCAGGAATTGATAATAAGCCCCCTGAGGACCCTTCGTTCAATGATATGCTGGTATCCCAGGCACAGACAATCATTAAGAGGAAGAGAAATCATACTTCTCTGGCGATCTGGTGCGGCGGCAATGAGCTCTCGAATTGGGCGGGAGAGCCGGTGGATAATACGGATGGATTGATCGGAAAGCTGAAGGAAGCGGTGGAACGGCTGGATCCGCAAAGGAGATGGCTGCCCTCTTCCCCGTCCGGAGGAGTATTTAATAACAATATTCAAAATATTCTGGAGCAGCCGGACCGGTTGATTGATGTCCACGGACCCTGGGAACACCAGGGGCTGCAAAAGCATTGCGAGCTGTACAATATGGGGACCTCCCTGTTCCATACGGAATTTGGCGTGGAGGGGATGACGAATAAGAACGTTCTGGAGAAGACAATAGCGCCGGAGCATTGGCTCCCGGCAGGGAAGGACAATGAAATTAATTTCCACAGGGGAGCCTGGTGGACCAATGAGCCGCTGGTTCAGGAAACCTTCGGTGGCCTGAAGACCATTGATCAAATCCGTACTGCAAGCCAGTATATGCAGTTTGAAGGCCTGAAATATGCAGTGGAATGTAACCGGAGAAGAGCCTTCCAGAACAGCGGGACCTTCCCCTGGCAATTCAATGAACCCTACCCAAATGCTTACTGTACCTCCAATCTGGATTACTATGGCAATCCAAAGCCTGTTTATTATGGGGTCAGAAACAGCTACCGTCCGGTGCTGGTGTCCGCTTCCTTTGCATCACCTTCCCTATATGCTAAAACGGAGTTCTCTGCCCGGATTTATCTGAGCACCTCCCTTCTTGACAGGGAGGCATCGGCGTATGGCAAAGTGAGCCTGCTGTCCGAGCTGATTGGCATGGACGGGAGGGTTCATTATTCTGCCAAGACATGGACCGCTCTTCCGCAAAACAGTACAAGGGAAGTGTTAAATATACAGGTGCCGTTACGGGAAGCCATGACGGAGCTTTTACTGCTGCGTTTATCGGTGATCGACGGGAATAACAGCCTGCTGTCTGACAATGAATATCTCTTTACTCTTGGAAATGATCTGGGACCGGTATTCCGGCTTCCGAAGCCTGAGCTTAAAATTCGTCAGGAAGGGGATATGCTTGTTATTCAAAACCAGGGAGAATGTGCGGCGTTATATTTGTTCCTGTCAAGCAACGAGGAACTTCCCCAATCGGACTATCTTTACTTTGACAGGAATTATCTGTGCCTTATGCCGAAGGAAGAAAGAAGGGTAACAATACGGGCACAGAAGGGGAGCTTAGCGGATAAAGAGGTCAGGGCGGAAAGCTTTTTAAATCATTGGATTATTGACTTGAAGGATTGTTAAGAAGTTTATAATACTTAGATGAAATATATATGAAAAGAAATTAATATAAGGGAAGGAATAGGGTTATGGAGAGCTTAAACAAAAAGGACAGTTTGATCTGGAAGATTGAGGATATGGAGCGGCTCCAGGACACATTTCGCAGTCCGATGCCCTCTAAAGAATTCGAGGTACAAGATAGGACGGTGATCGGATGGCCTTCCTTCCATGCTTCCAATGCAGATCCGGATGGAAAATATCAAAGCTACGAATATGGTGTAAGCTTTGATTTGGAGAAAGCGAAGGATGCCTGCCTGCATCTTGCCTGTATCGTTTCAACGCCAAGATTACCGGATTTGGATATTATAATAAACGGTAAGAAGGGAGTCTATTATCCCTGCCCCACCCCCTCCAAGGATAAGGAGATTAAACCGGGGCATGCCCTTCATGCGGCTATCTATAACCGGGAGGATGTCTTTTTCCATCTCCCGGCCGGGCTGTTCCAACCGGGCAGAAACCGGATTGCCTTCATTGCAAGGGACGACCAGCCGGTGGAACGTATTGTGAATGAGCAGGCGGTACTCCGGCTTGACCGCATGGCTGATGCCTGCGGCTTCCATTACGGTGAGCTGGCTCTTTATGAAGCGGAGAATAGGCCGGAGGAGAGCAGGGTGGAGATACGTTCCGGCGTTATTTATAAAAAGGATGAGGAAGGGAATCTGGTTGAAGCCTGCAGTCTGAGGGTATGGCCGGTGAAATCAGGGAAACAGAAGCTGGAAGGAGAGATTTCTTTTTCCTGGGAGGATGGCCGGACCCTCATTCCTTATTCCTTTGAAGAACCTGAATTCGGGCAGTTAAAGCTGGATTTCCTGCTTCCGGACGGGAAGGGTAAGGTTCAATATGAATTAAGAGGGGATCTTCGTGGCAGCGGTGAGTTTGAACGAAAGAGAAAATGGAAGGTATACACAACCCCCCACGCACATACGGATATCGGATATACCCATAGGCAATGGGAAGTGGCGGAACGGATGTGCCGCAATATTGACACAGCCCTGGATATGCTGAAGGGACAGTACCGGGAGCATTTTTCCTATATTATCGATTCTACCTGGCCTTTGGAGGAATATCTGAGCACAAGGAGTGAGGCACGAAAGGAGGAGCTGATCGAAGCGATAAAGAGCGGCAAGTTCGGAGTCCCATGTAATTATGCGGATCTTCTTACCTGGCTGCCGTCCCTGGAGGCTCTGATCCATAACGGGGATTATGCCTGCCAGCTTCTTGAACCCTACGGACTTGCTGCGGACCGTGTTGACATTGTAGATGTTGTCTCTGCCTCGGGTGCCTATCCGTCCGTGCTGGCAGGCTCGGGAGTAAAATACCTGATTCACGCGGACAACCAGGATCGCGGACCGTTTCGCTTCAACGGCGGATTGCACAGGAAAAGCCCCTTCTGGTGGAAGTCGCCGGATGGGAGCAGGGTGCTTACCTGGCTTGCGAGGATGTATTGTGAATTGAAGAAGGTGTGCGGATCTCCCGCTTCCCTGCCGGCGGCATGGAAAGGCCTGGAGATGTGGCTGATGGACTATGAAAGAGACAGCTATGCGCCGGATGCGGTTTTATTATATGGCCAGGAGGCGGATAATACGGATATTGATACCAGAACCGGAGCTTTTTTGGAAAAATGGGAGAAAAGCATCGTGTATCCGAAGCTGATCCCCTCCAATGGAAGTGCATTCTTTGAATATGTGATGCAATTTTCCGACCGCTTCGAAGAGTATTGCGGAGATGAAGGTGCTTATTGGGAAGACGGAGCGGCTTCCAGTGTGAAGGAAACTTTTGCGGTAAGGCAGGCGGATGCGGGAATACGGTGTGCTGAAATACTGGATTCCTTAGCGGTCATACATGGGTCAGGAATGAGGTTCCCCCTGGAGAATTATCAGGAGGCCTGGAAGCAGGTGCTTTTATATGAGGAGCATACCTGGGGCGCATATTTATCGGGATCGGACAGTGATTCCCTGCTGCAGAAGGACCAATGGGCGGTTAAGGCAAATATGGCGCAACAGGCCTGCCACTGGAAAAACCGGCTGATGACTCAGGCGGCAGCAAAGCTTAGCCTGATGTGGAACAACAATTCAAGAGAAGTAGTGGTCTATAATCCGTACAGCTTCCAGGTACAGGGAGGGGTTACGGTTGAGTTTGCAGCGGGTGAAACAATCTGTCTTCCGGACGGGGAGGAGGCCGATTGGGCCGAGACGGGGAGAACGGACACACAGGTGGTGGGCAGGCTTTGGGTGGAAACCCTGCAGCCCTTTTCCTACCGGAGATATCAGCTTAAAACAGCCGGCCCCAGCCACCCTGCAGGAAGAATTCAGGAAATGCTTCCGGCACAACAGGAAGCAGAGCTGGCGAATGACTGGTATGATGTAAAGATTGATACACAAACCGGCTGCATCCTATCCTTATATGATAAGGAGCTGGGCATTGAGCTATGCGGTAAAACCAGTATGGGGCAGGTATTATACGCCCATGGAGGAGAAGGAACCACACTGCTGGGCAATCGTCCGGAGCTCAGCCATGAAGGTGCGGATATCCGGCCGGCATTTTTCCCGGAGAAGGCTGAGGTTTTGCAGACGAAGATCGGAACCAGTGTAATATTGAAAGGAGCTGCCGAGCTGGGAACCATAGAGCTCACCTATACTTTACCGAAATATGAAAAGGATCTTATCCTGGAATATGCTTATCATAAGGAAGAAACGGATCAGCTGGAAGCCGTTTATGTAGATTTCCCCTTCGGAATATCGGAGAAAGCAGAGGTCTATTCCGACCATCAGACGGGCTGGGTTAATTGGAGCAAGGATATACTGCCGGGTGCATGCCGGGAGTGGCTGCCGCTTCAAACATCGATCTTGCTTTGCGGGGAGCAATGTGATATTCAGATTGCTTCACCGGAGGCATTCCTGTTCACCGTGGGAGTTCCGGTCCAAGGCAAGTGGGTCAGCGAGATCGAAACGAGAGGAAACCGTATTTATTCCTATGTACTGAATAATTACTGGAGAGTTAATTATTTGGGAAAACAGGGAGGAAGCATCCGTTTCAGCTACCATATAACATCAGCACGTAAGATACCCTATGAGCAGGCATACCGGTTTGGATGGATCAAAAGGCAGGGACTCATTGCCCACAGAATGAGTTATCAGGAGTTTAGAACCGGAGTTCCCGAGGTATTTGCGAGGGAAGAGGGAGGGACTTTGCTTGAAATTGATTCCCGGCATATCTGTGTTTCTGCTCTTCGCCAAGCCAAGGATGGTATTGGGACGCTGGTCAGGCTTCAGGAAACCGGCGGCCTGCAGGGAGATATTAAATTGACCTTTCCCGGGAAAGCAGTAACCAGGCTGGTGAAAACAAATCATTTGGAGCGCCCGGTTGCGGATATTCCCGTAGATAAAGGGGAGAGTATCACTGTTTCATTAAATCCCTGGGAAGTATCCTCTTACCGGATTGCTTTCGAATAGAGAGGGAATAATAAAAATAGATGGTATTAAGCGTTATCCATATTTACTTCATATATAGTGAGATGCAAATGAAAAAAAATGATAAAACATGAATGGGAAATTTGAATTTTACGGATAAATATGGATAATTGCAGTTATATTATGTACTATTTGGAGAAATAAATGGAAATTATAGTGGATAGACACTTTTTCTTTATTCGGAATCAACAAGTAAGAAATGGAATAATTCTTAAAAATATATAATTTAACCACAAATTATTGACTAAATGAGTGTTTTAAGGTATGATATACATGCAGTGAAAAAATGTGATAATAAATGAATGAACATGAATATTTGTGATAGGCTGTATCAGGAGGAGGTCTACAAATGGCTCACGATAGTTAACGGATGCATCTTGTGAAACATTATTTAATGTTAGGAATTCAAAGATGTAAGGAGTGTAGAAATGATAGTAAACAATGAAAAAAGTAAAACAAACAAAATTATGCCCATGATAATAGTATTACTTGCGGTTATTACCTTTTTGCTCTTATTGATCCCTGTTTTTAACCCCATGAGGTTTCTGCCTTCGATGGGTGGCTGGACCTATCTGCATTTTTTGGGCAATTCAATGCAGGTGGATAAATTGTTTACTGCAAGCTTTCCCGGGATCAGGGAATTTTTCGGTAACAATGCGATTGCTGTTTTTTGCGGCTTTATTATCGGTATTTTTGTGATCGCTCAATTAATCAGCGGACTATTGATTTTGGCTGGTAGGGCAAAATTAAGGGCCCTTGGATTGATGTTCCTGATGATTTTTTCTACACTTAATTTTGTGGCGAATCTGGTAGTTGTCGTAAACTCGATTGGCGCCAACAGCAGTGTCCGGGATCTAGGCTATACCCAGCTGGGAATTCACTATGAAATTCCTGCTGGTACCATCGCTTTTATGCTGCTTGCCGTTGCTCAGTTTGTCGTAGTTAAGCTTTATCGCAGAAGAGTTTTGATAGAGAGAAATTTATATGTAAAGATGACTCACAGGGAAAAAGTTGAAAACCTGAAGGGCTTTGCCTTCATTTCTCCCTACATTATAGGCTTTACCTGTTTTACGGCTTTTCCTTTGATCTTTTCCTTCTTCTCATCTTTTACATATTACAATATTACTGCTGTCCAAAAATGGTACGGCGTAAATAACTTTTTGAATTTGTTTGTAAAGGATGATTATTTCCTGAAAAGCTTATATAACACGGTGTGGTACGTAGTGGTCAGCGTACCGGCTGCGATTGTTTTTGCCATGCTTTTTGCATTGTTAATGAATATGAAGAGCATCAAGGGACTGCGGTTTTTCCGTACGGTTTATTATCTTCCCTCCGTACTGTCCGGTGTTGCGGTT
>JAEZFH010000371.1 GCA_023437885.1 Bacillota bacterium
CCGCCGTATACCGAACGGTACGTACGTGCGGTGTGGGAGGTCGGCTAATCAATTAATGGTTAGCCTCCTACCCGATTAGTGTTAATATTCGGAAAATGCAGAATAGTAAAGAAAAAATGCAGAATAATAAGGATTGGTTCCAGTGAATGAGCTAAAATATGCAGAATGATTAATAATAGCATTCACTTAATCATGTTTTATTGAAGCCTGTCCTGATTTTGTTTAAAATACAGATGAACCCGAGGAGATATAGGAGAAGAAAAGTGCTGAATATTCGTGTAAATAACAAGGAGGAGCAACCGGAGGAAATGGGTTCCCTCACTATGGATATCGATAATTGTACAATTGCAGGTATCACTGGCAGGAAGAAACAGTCCTTTATGGCAGTATTATCCGGCCTGGAGAGCTTTGAAGGTGATGTGGTGCTGGACACCATAAGCATGAAGGGAAGCTATGATGAATACCTGGAGCAGGTTGCGGTTATAACGAAGGATTCTATCGTTGATACCGATTTATCCGTGAATGATTATTTGGATTTTTATGGAACCTTATCCAATGCTCTTGATGATAGTTATGAGGAGCGGAAGAAGAAACTGCTCAGAGAATTCGGATTACTTAGATATATCAATACCGGTATTAACTACCTTAAAGAACTTGACCGGAAGAAGGTTAAATTAATCAGTTTGTTTCTCAAGGAACGTTCTTTAATTCTTTTGGACGCTTTTCTGGAAAGCTTCCAAACAAAGGATAAGAAAAAGATCATGGCATTTTTGGAAGACTACGCCAAGGATGAAAGAATTGTATTGATTGGCTCGGACGACTATAATTTGCTGTTAAACTGCAGTAACAGGATTTATGTTTTGAATTAAGTTGCGTTATGAGAGGTGACTCTTGACATATACCGGGTTGTATGGGGGAATATACAACATTAACAGTATGCATAGATTTGTATTGGGCAAGCAGTACATATCTATGCCATATTGTTTTTTTGTGTTAAAATAGTAACGTACAGCAAATAAATCAATCAGATGTATTGAGACAAGGAGGATAAGCATGAATGAGATTATCAGACAATTAAAGGAGAGAAAGTCAGTCAGGGTATTCGAAAACCGATTCATTCCGGAGGATCTGAAAAAGGAAATAATAGAAGCTGCTTTTGAAGCCCCTACCGCCGGAGCGATGATGCTCTATAGTATTATCGATGTTACAGATAATGAATTGAAGAAGCAGCTGGCAATTGCCTGTGATAACCAGCCGTTTATTATGCAGGCTCCAATGGTTCTGGTATTTCTGGCGGATTATCAGCGATGGTTTGATGCTTTTTGCCAGGAGGGCTGTAAGCCCCGCAAGCCTGGGGAAGGCGACTTACTGCTTGCCTGTGCAGATGCCATCATAGCAGCACAGAATACGGTAGTAGCTGCCCAGTCTCTTGGAATTGGCTCCTGCTATATCGGAGATGTATTGGAAAATTGCGAAACGGTAAGAGAACTTCTTCAGCTTCCGGAATATGTGCTTCCTGCGGCAATGCTGGTATATGGCTATCCTGTGGATAGTCAGATCACAAGAAAAAAACCGGTCCGCTTTGAGACAGAATATCTAGTCTATGAGAATCAGTACCGCAGATTGTCCAGAGATGAACAGAGACGGATGCATACCATAAGAAATAAGAAGGCCGGACTTCCGGATAAGGATATCTCGGAGGGAATTACAGCAATCTGCAACCGCAAATATATATCCGGCTTTTCATTGGAGATGAACCGTTCCGCAGCGGTTTATCTGGAAAAATTCCGTTATAAGCCGGAAGAGCAGCAAGAGTAAACGGGAAGAAATCTTTATTCGATTTACAACAGAGAGGCATAGTTACTTGTATGAAAGTACACAGATGCTTATAACATTGGATACATAGTGAAGTAGAGATGTAGTAATGATATTTATTCTGCATGGAATAGAATTCAGAGGGTGATGATTACTAAAGATTTGGGGATTAATAAGATATATCGTTTTTCATGTTCAATAATTAAGGCTTTGTATCATGCGTGTTTACTTCTCTGACAGAAGCTGCATGATACAAAGCCTTTTTATTTATTGGAAATTATAATGTGAAGATATAAACCGAACTTTGTTTCTTTGGGAATGCCATGTTCTATCTGGAGTTCTCCAATTCCAGCTTGGCCAGCTGTATACACCCCATTATGCCCTGGTTATCCTGCAGAGAGGCGGGCACGATATACTGGTCTAAGTCCTCCATCTGCCGGGTCCGGATATATCCGTTCAACAGGCGGGAAACCTCCTTGCGGATCAGAGGAAAAAGCTGTTCCTGATGCATTACTCCGCCGCCAAGGATGATTTTATGCGGTGACAAGGTTAGGATGTAACCTGCTATTCCCTGGGCAATATAGTATGCCTCAAGCTCCCAGACCTTTTCCTCATCTTTGAGCTCAAAGGCTTTTTTCTGCCAGCGCTTCTCAATTGAGGGACCGGAAGCGAGACCCTCCATACAGTTGGGGTGATAGGGACAGACACTCGCGGAGGCATCCTCCGGATGCTTGCTTAATAATACATGACCAGCTTCCGGGTGCAGCATTCCGTGCAGTAACCGGCCATTCATATATACTCCCACGCCAACTCCGGTACCGATGGTAATATAGATCCCCGAAGGTAGACCCTTCATGCTTCCCCAGGTTGCTTCCCCAAGAGCTGAGGCGTTTACATCGGTATCAAAGCCGATGGGGATATGCAAGGCTTCCTTTAAGTATCCGACGAGATTGAAATTAGCCCATGCCAGTTTTGGTGTCGAAGTAATATAACCGTAGGTGGGAGAATTTCTGTCCAGATCAACGGGTCCGAAAGAACCAATACCCAGGGCCTCAATCTTCTTATCCTGAAAATAATCTGCGATTTTAGCCATTGTTATGTCCGGTGTTTCTGTCGGAATAGAATGCTGTTCCAGTATTTCGCCATTCTCGTTTCCGATCGCCATCACCATTTTTGTGCCGCCTGCTTCCAAAGCTCCGAATAACATTGCGTTTACCTCCAAAAATATGCATTTGTAATATTTTTTTCATTATCGATATTATTGTAAACTATAATATCTAAAAAATATAGTATAAGAATAAAAAATATGATATTTATAGGGATAAAGACACCGGCGGTTTTGGGTACACCATCACAAAGGAAACGAAAAAAATTAGGAAAATACTTTATACAGCCTAGGAAAGAATAAAGCAGGCCAGTTCCTCATTAAACCGGTCCTGCTCCTCGATAAACAGAGCGTGGCCACTGTTTTCAAAGGGAATAAACTCAGAATTCTTAATCATTTTATGCTGTATTTCACCAAGAACAAAGGGTACCACATTATCATGGATTCCGTGCATAATCAACGTTGGCAGGAGTATCTTCTCAAGATCGGAGGAAAGGTCCTCGACGATCCAGGAATTTTCGATGGCAGCGGTGGCCCAGCCGGCTGCCTGCAGGCCCAGGTTGAAAAGCCAGCTCATCATCGGAGAACCAACATTCTGGAAGAAGAAGTTTCCTCCGAATTCCTGAAGCATCTTCGGGCGGTTAGCGTAGGTCTCGTTAATCATGGCTACTACATTTTCTTTAGGGATGCCATATGGAAAGTTAGGGTGCCTGACCAGACTCGGAGCCGCCGCAGCGCATAACACCAGCTTCTTAATGCCGTGAGCGTGGTGGCGGGCAGCGTACCGGACGGCAATGGCTCCTCCGGTGGAATGTCCTAATAATGTGGCATTTTGCAGATTAAGAGAATCAATAACACAGTGTACATCATCTGCAAGGCGGTCGTAGTTGTAGCCTGTCAGTGGCCGGTCGGATTGTCCGAAACCTCTTTGGTCCAGACCGATGCACCGGAAGCCCTGTCTGGACAGTTGGTTAAATTGGTATTCAAACAAATCATGACTTCCGGGCCAGCCGTGGAGAAACAGAATAGTATTTTTTCCTGCCGGATTTAAATCCTCAAGGTATAAGTTGACATTTGGTTCTACATTCACGTAATATCCCATGAATTCCTCCTGAAATAAACAATCACTCCATTGTATTCAGTAACTTAGAAACTGGATACTGCTAATATCTTATGGTATAATGTCGACAGACATTATACCAGCGCCGAAGCAAAGCGTAGTGCGCATCCTGGTGCGAAGCACCACATACCATATGCATTGGCATAATGAAAGCATAGTGAACATGCGGTAAGATTGCTTTCGATTTCTAATCGGAGCTGTAGATCATGAAGGTGTTTTAACTCCATGTCTAATATGACAGCATTACTGATGAATGTGTATCTATATGTATACGAAGTAAGTTCATAGTTCTGATACGCGGTGCAGCATACCATAAGAACCTGTGGTTATAGTGTGCAAAATAAACGTAATTCTTAATTGATTATTTAGAGAGAGGTGAGTTTATGTTCTTTATCATCGGAATAGCGAACGGAGAGAAAAAGCTGGAGTATTTACAGGCTGACCTTTGCCGTGGATGCGGACAATTTGGACGGAGAGAGCTGTATATGACCTACATGTATCTCTGCTTATTCTTCATTCCGATCGTTAAGTGGAATGTCCGCTATTATATCAAAACCAGCTGCTGCAACGAAGTATATGAGCTGGATTGCGGGATCGGGAAAAGAATAAGGCGGGGAGAAACAATATCCATAACAGAAGAGATGCTTCACAGGGTTTCCGGCGGGAAGCCGCGGAGCGATACGGGCAGATGCCTCCGCTGCGGTTATCCTGCTGCCACCGACTTTGAATATTGTCCCAAATGCGGAACGAAGCTATAATCCGGTCCGGTGCCTAAGGTTTTGATTCCTTTCA
>JAEZFH010000375.1 GCA_023437885.1 Bacillota bacterium
ATGCCATTCTGATTGCTCCTTTTTGTATTTCGTCCCCGGATTTTTGTATGCAGCTTGTGCCATATTCCTAAGGTGCTGGAAGTAAAATAGGACAAGCCGGGCTTCATTTATATATTGATAAAATAGAACAAGAAAGCTATAATTAGGGAGGGAGTACCGTATTTGGGTGCTCAAAATCAGTAATAGGTAACGTTAATTAACCTGATACTTCCGTGGAGGCTTGGTGATTACTATGCATAAAAGATTTGTAAGTGCAATGGAGGAATGTCCGATTATTGCAGCGATTAAAGATATGGATGGCTTAAGCAGATGCTTGGAATCAGACAGTAACATAATCTTTGTATTGTTCGGAGATATCTGTAATATATTCCACATCGTAAAAACCTTAAAGGATGCCGGAAGAATTGTTATTGTACATATTGATTTAATTAACGGTCTTAGTTCAAAGGAAGTATCGGTGGATTTCATTAAGAATAATACGGAAGCGGATGGCATTATATCAACGAAGGTAGGTCTGATTAAAAGAGCAAAGGAGTTGGGGTTATATACGATTTTGCGTTTTTTTATCATTGACTCCATGGCATTTGAAAACATCCGGAGACAAAGCGAGTTGGTAAAGCCGGATTACATCGAGATACTGCCGGGTGTTATGCCCAAGATAATCAGTAAAATTAAAGAGATCAGCTCGGTTCCAATCATTGCGGGCGGGCTAATCTCGGATAAGGATGATGTGCTCGCAGCGCTGTCAAAAGGGGCTGTTTCGATTTCCACTACAAATCAGGAAGTTTGGTTTATGTGATGCACTTTTTGGATGAATTGCATATATTGTAATAGGGATTTTTGATGATTTATAAATTCTTGTTGCATAAAAATAAAAAATCTGGTACGATTAAGATAGTAATAAGGATTGAACAGTGTAATTACCCACTGCTTCGATAACATACTTTAATAAAGTATAATTAAATATGGAATGCATGAGACCTAGAGCCAAGCAGAAGAATACCATAGTTTATGGTGTTGTTTGTTTGGCTTTTTTTATGTGCAAAAAAGGAGAATTAGCATGTATGATGTAATCATTATCGGTGCAGGCGTGATAGGAAGCGCAGTAGCAAGGGAGCTGATGAGAGGTGACAGAAAGGTTGCGGTCCTGGAAAAGGGCATGGATGTCTGTGAGGGAACCTCGAAAGCAAACAGTGGTATCGTTCATGCGGGCTTTGATGCTACCCCGGGTAGTCTGAAAGCCAAGCTGAATGTGGAGGGCAACAAAAGAATGGAGGAGCTGTCAAAGGAACTTGATTTTTTATTTCAGCAAAATGGCTCTCTTGTTCTTTGCTTTCATGAGGAGGAGAAGGATAAGTTACAATTGCTTTATGACAAGGGGATAAAAAACGGTGTACAAAAGCTTCAGCTTCTATCCGGGGAAGAGGCGAGAAGGCTGGAACCGAAGCTATCAGAATCAGTAGTGGCAGCTTTGTATGCTCCTACGGGAGGGATTGTATGCCCCTTTGGACTTACGATCGCTTTGGCTGAAAATGCATATGTGAATGGTGCAGAGTTTTATTTTAATACAGAAGTGACGGGGATCGATAAGAAGGAAGGCGGCTATTTGCTTCATACCACCAAAGGGACTTTTGAAAGCCGTATTGTTGTAAATGCTGCAGGTGTTTATGCTGACAAATTACACAATATGGTCAGCGAAAAGAAGATGACGCTGATAGCAAGAAAGGGAGAATACTGTCTGTATGATAAACAGGCCGCGGGATTAGTATCAAAAACGATCTTCCAGCTGCCTACGCAATATGGGAAAGGTGTTCTAATCACTCCTACCGTCCACGGAAATCTTCTTTTAGGCCCTACCGCAGAGGATATCAATGATAAGGAGGGGCTGTTTACAACCGGGAGAGGACTGGAGGAAGTGATGAAGAAGGCTGCCTTAAGTGTGAAGGAGCTGCCCCCCATGCGTCAGATCATTACCTCCTTTGCAGGACTTCGTGCCCATGAGGCAAAGGATGATTTTATTATTGAAGAAGCAGAAGATGCAGAAGGCTTTATCGATGTTGCAGGTATTGAATCCCCGGGGTTAACATGTGCTCCTGCAATCGGATGCTTTGTCGCAGAATTAGTTCATAATATAGCACCTGCCAGGAAGAAGGAGGATTATATAAGCCATAGAATTGGTATTAAGAATATGGCTGAAGCCTCCAAGGAGGAGCAGAAGAGCTTAATAAGCAAAAATCCTGCGTATGCCAATGTGATCTGCCGTTGTGAAATGGTGACGGAAGGAGAAATACTGGATGCCATTCACAGACCCTTAGGTGCAAAAACCCTGGATGGTATCAAACGACGCACCCGTGCAGGATCAGGAAGATGCCAGGCTGGTTTCTGCTTACCTAAAACCATGGAAATTCTTTCGAGGGAATGGGGGATTGATATAAATGCAGTCGTAAAATCAGGGGAAGGCTCTTATTTATTGACCGGTTATAATAAGCAGGATAAGGAAAGGGGGCTTCAGGCATGAAATATGATATTGTTATCATCGGCGGTGGTCCGGCAGGGCTGGCTGCAGCACTTGCCGCCAGAGAGCAGGGAGCGGAAAGAGTTGTAATTATCGAGCGGGATAAGGAGCTTGGCGGAATCCTAAATCAATGCATCCATAACGGCTTCGGACTTCATACCTTTAAGGAGGAACTGACCGGTCCGGAATATGCCGCAAGGTTTATTCAAAAAGTGGAAGAAGCTGGGATACCTTACCTGCTTAATACAATGGCAGTCGATATCAGCTACAGGAATACGGAAGCAGATAAAAGCGATAAGCCATTTCGATATGAGATAACCTTGATGAATAAAGCAAACGGATTATTTCAAATGGAAGCCGATGCACTAATTCTTGCAATGGGCTGCAGGGAGCGTCCGAGAGGAGCTCTTAATATACCGGGCTATCGTCCGGCCGGAATCTATTCTGCCGGAACAGCGCAGCATTTTATTAATATTGATGGCAGGATGCCCGGGAAAGAGGTAGTAATCTTAGGGTCTGGTGATATCGGATTGATTATGGCCAGGCGTATGACTCTGGAGGGAGCCAATGTGAAGGTGGTAGCAGAGGTGATGCCATACTCGGGAGGACTAAAACGTAATATTGCGCAATGTCTGGATGATTTTGGGATACCTCTGAAATTAAGTCACACGGTGGTTGCTATTGATGGTAAGGAACGGGTAAAGGGAGTTACGTTAGCAAGAGTAGATGAGAATTTAAAACCTATTCCTGGTACAGAGGAATATATACCATGTGATACGCTGCTGCTCTCGGTCGGTCTGATTCCGGAAAATGAGCTTTCAATGAAATTGGGGATTGCTCTCAGCCCGGTTACCTCCGGGCCGGTCGTAGACGAGAGCTTACAGACGAATCTCCCCGGTGTATTTGCCTGCGGTAATGTGCTTCATGTACATGATCTGGTAGATTATGTATCTGAGGAGGCTATGACTGCCGGTAAGAATGCCGTGATGTATGTCAGGGGTGAATTAAAGAACCATGAGAAGCAGATTGAGATCAAGCCGGAGTACGGTGTTCGTTATACGGTACCTGCCTATATCGATCTGAATCGTATGTCGGAGGAACTGACCGTGCGCTTTCGTGTAAGTGAGTCATTTTCACGGGTAAAGTTATGTGTATATTATGGAGATACTCTTGTAAAGGAAATAAAAAAGCGGATCATGGCACCAGGGGAGATGGAGGAGATTAAATTAAGGAAGAAGGATCTCATTCAATATCGTGATTTACAACAAATACGGATCGTAATCAAAAAGGAGGTGGCTTAATATGGAACAGAAAGAGATGGTTTGCATTTGCTGCCCTCTGGGCTGCATACTTAGTGTGGTGCAGGAAGAAGAGGGGAAAATTCTTGTTACAGGGAATTCCTGTCCGAGAGGAAAAACCTATGCGATAACCGAAATAACAGACCCGCGAAGAATTGTGACTACTACCGTAAGGGTAAGAGGGTGTGATATGCCAATGGTATCCGTAAAAACAAAGGAGGGTATCCCTAAGAATAAAATGATGCAGTGTATTAAGGAATTGGCAGCGGTTGAACTTCAAGCACCGGTGAATAACGGCGATATAATTAAAGCTGATATTGCCGGTACAGGGATCGATGTGATTGCAACAAGGAATATTGCATGAGGAGAAAAGTTTTATGAAAAAATACATCATGGCATTGGACCAGGGAACGACAAGCTCCCGGTGTGTCATAATTGATCATAACGGCAGGCTTATCAGTAAAGCGCAGAGAGAGTTTCAACAGATTTATCCCTGTCCGGGTTGGGTCGAGCATGATCCGATGGAGATTTGGTCCTCCCAGCTAAGCATTGCTACTGAGGCGATGGCAAAGCTTAATATCACAGCCAAGGAGATTGCCGCCTTAGGAATAACCAATCAGCGTGAAACCACGATCATTTGGAACAGACATACGGGGGAACCGATTTATAATGCAATTGTATGGCAATGTCATAGGACAGCAGATCAGGTTGAGAGAATAAAAAAAGAAGGATTTGATCATGTCCTTCAGGAAAAGACCGGTTTAATACCGGATGCATATTTCTCGGCTACGAAAATCTGCTGGATCCTGGATCATGTGGAGGGAGCCAGGAAGGAGGCGGAGGCCGGTAATCTGCTGTTTGGTACAGTAGATACCTGGTTAATCTGGAAGCTTACGAAGGGTAAGATCCATGCTACAGATTATACGAATGCATCCAGAACCATGCTTTTTAACATAAGAAGTCTGAGCTGGGATGACGAGATTCTGGAGTATTTTCATATTCCGAAGGTGATGCTGCCTCAAGTGAAGCCTTCCAGCCATTTATTCGGTTATACGGATAGTAAGCTCCTGGGCGGAGAAATAGCGATTTCGGGCGTAGCCGGAGATCAACAGGCAGCGTTGTTCGGGCAGCTGTGCTTTGAAAAGGGAGATGTAAAAAGTACCTATGGAACAGGGTGCTTTTTACTGATGAATACCGGACGGGAAGCAATACGATCCAAGCATGGACTGTTAACAACGATTGCAGCCGGTGCATCGTCAGAGGTGAATTATGTGCTGGAAGGAAGTGTTTTTGCAGCCGGAGCGGTGATTCAATGGTTGAGGGACGGGCTGCATATGATTGAGGATGCAGTGCAGGTAGAGGGCTATGCTGAGCAAACAGAGGATACCGGAGGAGTATATATCGTGCCTGCTTTTACGGGCTTAGGGGCCCCGTACTGGAATCAATATGCGAGGGGGACAGTGGTAGGCTTAACCAGAGGCTGCAATAAGGAGCATTTTATCCGTGCTGCGCTGGAAGCCATTGCGTATCAGACTCATGATGTATTATGCGCTATGGAAAAGGATGCAGACCTATGTATCAACAGCTTAAAGGTGGACGGCGGGGTTAGTGTAAACAATTTTCTGATGCAATTTCAGGCAGATATTCTGAATACCAGGGTAAAGCGGCCTGAATGTATTGAGACAACGGTTTTGGGGGCGGGGTATCTTGCCGGCCTTGCCATTGGATACTGGAAAGATAAGGAGGAAATAAAGAAAAACCGGATGCTATCCAGGGAGTTCCACCCGCAGATGAAGAAGGAGCACACACAGAGGCTATTAAAGGGGTGGAAGAAGGCGGTACAATGTGCATTAGCCTGGCAGGAAGGAGAGATATAAGTATGAAGATTCTTTTTCCGAGACCAGCCATGAAAGAACAGTTCCTATATCTTTAAATGTAATTCTTTATATATAATTGTGTTATTCGCATGACCTAATTATACCATTTTTGCGGATTCTTCGGAATCCGTATTTTTGATATCAGGACATAAAAAGAGAGCTGTATCGCCACTAATTGAACCGCTCCCCGTCAAGTAGACAACTAAAAAAATAGAAGATACATTTTGCGACTCTTGACATACTCTGTATCATCCCGGCTGATTCTATCTTTGCATGAAAAGTCCGGTTGGTATACTGAAATCCACTGTCAGAATGAAACAGTGGATGCGCTTTGGAATTTGCTTCTAAAGCTGCATCAAATGTTATGAATACAAGTGCGTTGTCATTTCTGTCATTTATCGCATACGAAACAATTCTTCTGTCGTATAGATCATGAATGGCACTCAGGTAAACTTTGTATTTTTCGATTTCAATATCGTTATGGAATTCTGTTACATCCGTCAGCCATTTCTCATTTGATACATCCGTATGGAGTTCTCGGTTGAGTATGTTCTCTGGGATGTACTGTGCATTTCTAACTTATCTGGTACAACCATTGTTTACGTACTTAATGGTTGATCAATCTCAAGCAAATAGTGGCAACGGTTGACTATGCAAAGACCCGCGCTGTGTTTGAGGGCTACAAAGCCACAAGGTACAGTCGAAAATATTATACGGAGCATGAGGGTGATATTGAATTACACCGGGCGGCAAAAAAGAGTATGCAGGAGATTATTACGGCAAAGGCCAATAATGACCATCAATGACCATCTGCCTGGCCTGACGAATTGATATTGTTCGGTTATTCGTATATAATGTATTATATACCTATGGGGGATTGATATTATGCTTGATTATATTTCTGTTCGAGATGCAGCAAAAAAATGGGGTATTTCAGAACGCAGGATCCAAAAACTTTGCGAAGGAAATCGGATAGATGGTGTTATTAGATTTGGTCGTTCATGGGCGATACCAAAGGATGCTGAAAAGCCAGTGGACAGGCGAAAAAGGGGGCTTGACAATGGGAAATAGGATTTTACTTTTAGAAGATGATATCAGTTTAGTGGATGGATTAAAATACTCTCTAAAGCGTAATGGATTTGATGTTGAACTTGTCCGTACAGTAGAAGAAGCTATGCATCACCTACCTGAGATTGGCGCATATGACTTACTGATTCTTGATATAACTTTGCCGGACGGAACAGGCTTTGGAGTTTGTGAAAGAGTGAGAAAACAAGGAAATCAGATTCCAATTATATTCTTAACCGCTTCTGATGAAGAAGTGAACGTTATTCGGGGACTGGATAGTGGTGGCGATGATTATGTGACAAAGCCGTTTAAGTTAGGAGAATTGTGTTCTCGTATTCGGGCTTTATTGCGGCGAACCAGCATATCAAACCCAAATAATAATTCAATTATCGAATGTGGCGATGTTTCTATCGATCTTTTAGGGAGCCGTGTTCACTTGAAAGAAAAAACGTTGGATTTAACAAGTGCAGAATATCGTCTTATTTGCTTGCTAATAAGAAATGCTAATCGAGTAACAACCCGCAATAATATTTTGAATGAGCTATGGGACAGCACAGGTAACTTCGTGGATGACAATACGCATTCTGTTAATGTACGGCGGCTTCGGGAAAAAATAGAAACGGATCCCTCTCACCCTGAGCATTTAATAACGGTTCGCGGATTCGGCTACCAGTGGAATGAGGTATCTATATGAACCTTCTTCGCGATAAACAGATAAAATATTTTGGCGTTTTTCTTTTTTCTTTTGCTTTGCTAATCTTTCTTTCCGGCATGGGATTGAATGCAGTACAGGAAAAGGCCATACAAAATTTATTCCTATCACATGACAACGCTGTTGTAACTTCTCTTTTGGAACAGGGCATTTCAAAAGATGTGATTGCCAAAGCAATTACCAATACGGTCAACAGCCATGAGGGAACGGCTTTGCTTGCTAATATTGGTGTAACAGAACACACATCTATAAGATTCTTACCCTTTATTGATGAGTTTCAGCAGATATCAGCGTATTATATGCTGCCTATCGGAGCGTTTCTATCTATATGTCTTTTTAGTGGGACGCTTATTTTCTTGTGGAAAAGGGAGCAACTTTATCAGCAAGCCTCAAAATTGATAACCTGCTTTACAGAGGGCGATTTTTCTTGCCACTTGCCGCAAATGAGCGAGGGGACAATCTATCGTCTCTTCTCTTCTGTAGACCAGCTTGCTACAATACTACAGTCCAAAAACGAAGCTGGGCAAAAAGCAAAAGAGTTTTTGAAAAATACGATATCAGATATATCACATCAGCTAAAAACACCACTTGCCGCTCTTTCTATGTATCACCAAATCATTTCCGAAGAACCGGATCATATTGAAACAGTCAAAGAGTATTCAGAAAAGACAGGACTAGCGCTAAAGCGTATGGAACAGCTTATTCAAGCTATGCTAAAAATCACCAGTTTAGATGCTGGCAGCATTATCTTTGAAAAGGAAAGTTGTTGTTTATCAGAATTAATTTTACAGGCAATCAGTGAATTAACAACACGGGCATCCGATGAGGGAAAAGAAATCATAATAGACGAATCCTCGGAAGATACGGTCATATGTGATAAGCAATGGACGAGCGAAGCGGTTGGAAATATTGTAAAAAATGCTTTGGATCATACGAATTCCGGAGGTAAAATCCATATTTCTTGGAACCGAACCCCTGCCATGCTCCGCATATCGATATCCGATAATGGTTCAGGAATTTCTCCGGAAGACTTACATCATATTTTCAAGCGTTTTTACCGCAGTAAAAAATCGTTGGATACACAAGGAGTAGGCCTCGGTCTGTCACTGACAAAATCCATCATCGAGGGGCAAGGAGGCATCCTCTCTGTTCAAAGTACTTTGCATGAGGGAACTGTTTTTACGCTTTCCTTTCTTACGGAACTGTAAGCTGTTATTCACCCGATTGTAAGGTGCACCTGTTATTCTTTTCAGGAAAGGAGGTACTTGAAATATGGAAATTCTAAAAGTACAGAATTTATCAAAAACCTACGGAAAAGGCGAAAATCAGGTGAATGCCTTAAAGGATGTTTCTTTTATATTGGAACAGGGAGAATTCGCAGCGGTAGTCGGTGAATCCGGTTCAGGCAAAAGTACGCTGCTAAATTGTATCGGAGCCTTGGATACCCCCACCTCGGGAAGCATCTATATGGATGGAAAAGATTTGTTTTCTATGAAAGAGGAACAACGCACCATTTTCAGGCGGCGTAATATTGGCTTTGTGTTTCAGTCTTTCCAGTTAGTTACTGAATTGACTGTAGAGCAAAATATCATGTTTCCGCTTCTTCTTGATTACCGTAAGCCGGAACAATCGGCAGTGAATGAGATTTTAGAAGTCTTAGGGCTGAAAGAACGCCGTCATCACTTGCCATGCCAATTATCTGGAGGACAGCAACAGCGTGTTGCAATTGGACGGGCGCTGATTACAAAACCCAAATTGATACTTGCTGATGAACCAACCGGAAATCTGGATAGCAAAAACAGTCAGGATGTGATTGATTTACTGGTTAAGGCTTCACGACATTACCAGCAGTCCATTCTAATGATTACACACAACAATAATCTGACCACTTCGGTAGACCGTGTACTGCGTGTTTCAGATGGTGTGCTGACGGATTTGGGAGGGAAAGAGAATGAAAAGTTATCTTGACCTTGTTCCCATTTCGGCCAAAGTCTATAAAAGACAAAATAGGATGTCTGTATTCTGCATTGTTCTAGCAGTGTTTTTAGTTACAGCTATTTTCGGTATGGCGGATATGTTTATACGCAGCCAAATTATACAGGCACGTATCGAGGACGGTAATTGGCATGTGGCTGTTAAAAACATAAGCGAAGAACAAGCAAAACTGATTTCTACACGCCCAGAGGTAACTGCATCTTCCTGGTATGGTATTCTCAATTACAGAGGGGATCAGGGCTATGCTTTATCCGGTAAAAACGTAGCTATTTTTGGAAGTGATAAAGACTGGATGACAAAAATGCAAATCGACGTCATTCAGGACGGTGCATTTCCTCAAAAGGACGATGAGGCTATGGTGACTGAAAATGCAAAGACCATGCTTGGACTGCAAATCGGAGATCAGCTTTCAGTGGATACGCCTAACGGAACAAGTCTTGAATTTACCATTTCCGGCTTTATAAAAAATTCCTCTAAAATGATGAAAGAAGATTCCTATGCGGTTTGCTTGACAACCAAGGAATTTCGTTCTATATATCCCGGAGTAAAAAATGGTGAACCTGCGGAGTATAACAGCGTCTTTTATGTACAGTTTTCCACTCATAGTAATATACGGAATACAATTGCTGATATGAAGTCCCAGCTTGGACTTTCGGATAAACAGGTTTTGGAAAATACGAAGCTGCTTGGTTTACTTGGTCAAAGCGGCAATTCTTTCATGTTGCAAATATATGGCTCAGCCGCTATTTTGTATTTATTGGTTTTACTGGCGGGCATTATGATGATTGCAAGCAGTCTCAACAGCAATGTCGCACAACGTACAGAATTTTTCGGCATGATGCGTTGTATCGGTGCGACTCCAAAACAGGTGATGCAATTTGTCCGAAAGGAAGCTTTTGGCTGGTGCAAATTTGCAATTCCGCTTGGCATTTCAACGGGAGCCGTTGTCATTCGGATTTTGTGCGCCTTACTTCGTTTTCTCAGTCCGGAATATTTTGCCGGGATGCCAGCCTTTGGCATAAGCTTGCCAAGTATCGCGTCCGGTATCTGTGTAGGCC
>JAEZFH010000400.1 GCA_023437885.1 Bacillota bacterium
ATGTAGAACAGCTTCGCAGATTGGTGAACCGGATCGGTTCCCAGCTGGTAGTCGGTGCAAATGAGCCGAAGGAACCAAGGGGGGAAGGCGGCCGCAGAGGAAAGCCGACAGAGGATGGAATATCAAAATCCCAGAAGCTTATGCTGACCTGGCTCATTGAAGATAATACGCTGTTTGATAAAATAAAAGGACTTTTGGGTCCGGAGGATTTTACCGAAGGAATTTATAAAGAGGTTGCGCGGCTGGTCTTCGACCAGTTTGGTAAGGAAGGGGCTGTTCATCCGGCGAAGATTATTAACTGCTTTGAGAGCCGGGAGGAGCAATCCGAGGTGGCAGCACTGTTTTCGGCAGGCATTCATGGCGAGATGGATGAGGCCGGTTGGCAGAAGGCCTTAACGGAAACGGTTATGAGGCTGAAGGAGAACAGTCTCGACCGACAGAGCCAGAAAGCGATTGAAGTGAATGATACGGCATTGCTGATGAAGATCATTGCTGAGAAGACGGAGCTGAAGAAGCGGAGTATTACCTTCTCAGGCTGATGGAATGCATCGATCCACAGGACGGACTCAGACAGGAATTGCATATTTCATCAAATGATGGTTAAAATATAAAAAGAGTTGAAGAAGGAAGGATTATCTATGGACGAAAGTATTGTAAAGTTTACGGAGAGGCTGAAGGAACTGCTGGTTTTTGCTGAAAAGAAAAAGAATGTCCTGGAATTTCAGGAAGTGAATGATTTCTTTGCGGACATGGAGCTGGATCCCCAACGGATCGAGAAGATATATGATTTTCTGGACAAGCATAATGTAGATGTCCTCCGGATCTCCGAAGAGGATGAAGAGGATATCATTCTGGAGGATGAAGAGGATTTGGAGCCCCTGGATCTGTCGATTCCCGAGGGCATCAGTATAGAAGACCCGGTAAGAATGTACCTGAAGGAAATCGGCAAGGTACCGCTGCTGAATGCGGATGAGGAGATTGAGCTGGCCAGGAGGATGGAAGACGGGGACGATTATGCGAAAAAGCGTCTTGCAGAGGCAAACCTCCGGTTGGTGGTCAGTATCGCAAAGCGCTATGTCGGCAGGGGAATGCTGTTCCTGGATCTGATTCAGGAAGGGAACCTGGGGCTTATCAAGGCTGTAGAGAAGTTTGATTATTGCAAGGGTTTCAAGTTCAGTACTTATGCTACCTGGTGGATCAGACAAGCTATCACAAGGGCAATTGCTGACCAGGCAAGAACAATTCGAATTCCGGTTCATATGGTGGAAACTATCAATAAGTTAACCCGTGTTCAGCGTCAGCTTCTTCAGGAATTGGGACGGGAACCGTCTCCGGAGGAAATCTCCGAGGTTATGAATATGCCGGTGGACAGAGTGCGTGAGATACAGAAGATATCCCAGGAGCCGGTATCCCTGGAGACACCCATCGGCGAAGAAGAGGACAGCCACCTGGGCGATTTCATCCAGGATGATAATGTACCGGTTCCGGCAGATGCAGCCGCATTTACACTGCTGAAGGAGCAGCTGGTGGAAGTGCTGGGAACTCTGACAGAGCGGGAGCAAAAGGTGCTTCGGCTTCGGTTTGGACTGGATGACGGACGAGCCCGCACCCTGGAGGAGGTAGGCAAGGAGTTTAATGTCACACGTGAGAGAATCCGCCAGATTGAGGCAAAAGCACTTCGTAAGCTGCGGCATCCCAGCAGAAGCCGCAAGCTGAAGGATTATCTGGAATAAAATGAAAGCGGAGTGAGCAGTGCGAGAAAAGCACTCGCACGGTAAGCTTGTGCAAATCTGTGACTGAAGTTGGGATCATGAACATGGTCTATGTTCATGATAAACCGCTTTGGAATAAAGGGCTTAACGCGATAGACATATTAATCAGTAAGGCCATGAATTACTATGACAGTATATGTCAGGAGGTTCATGGCCTTTATCATATTTTATTAAAGTATCATATTATAGCTTGCAATATCATGGTATACCTTGTTTATGGTTTTGCGGACTTCTTTGTGCCGAGTAAAATGTGTGGTTTACTTTGCACCAAGTAAATCTGTAGGTTTCTTCGCAACCAAGTGAAATCTGTATGGAAATCGACAGAAAAAAATGTTAAGATAGGAGTATTATAGTAATGATATTAGCATGCTTAAGAGAAATACATCTTGTATAAGCGGATATCCATGGTTTGAAACTCAGACCAAGGATTGGAATGGAGATAATTATGCAGCTTTCAAAGCGTTTACATGCAGTGGCAAGTCTTGTGACTCCCGGTTACAGAGTCGCTGATATAGGCTGTGACCATGCATATACCTCGATTTATCTGGCAGAGAACCGGATGGCGAAGCACATCATTGCAATGGATGTGAATCAGGGGCCGATCGACCGTGCCAGAGAAAACATTGTAAGATACGGATTTACGGATCAGATAGAAACCAGAAAATCCAACGGCCTGGAGAAGCTGAAGCCGGGAGAGGCGGACATCCTTCTGATTGCAGGGATGGGAGGAGCTTTAACGAAACAGATTCTGGAAGAGGGGTTGGAGCTGTTTATGCAGGCCAGAGAGATTATACTGCAGCCCCAGTCGGAGATAAATAAGGTACGAGAGATGCTTACAGAACATCATTTTCTGATAATAGAAGAGAATATGCTTATGGAGGATGGTAAATATTATACGATGATGAAAGCAGTTCCGGAAAAGTATGCGGATCCGCCGGAGGGTTACTGTCTGAAGAAAAGGGAGCACTATTATTACGGAAGGCTTTTGCTGGAGGACAGGCATCCGGTGCTGTATTCGTACCTGAACTGGGAGCGGGAATTGTGTGAGAATATCCTGCAAATCTTACGCGAGGAGCAGACCGGGAATGCATTGGCCAGAAGCAGGGAGATGGATGAGAAGCTGGATTTAATTCAAAGCGGCCTTGATTATTATAGATAAGAGTCTATGGTGTGATAAATCTGAAATTTCAACTAATTATATAGCTTTTACAATTTACTTTGCAAATATTGTGCTGAGGCCGAATTCGAGGTGTTTGGGCAGAATGGAGGAGTATTATGAACAGTCAGATGAAGGAAAAGATAAGGGTAGAGATTAACGGCAAGGAATACGAATATCCCGCCAATGTCTCACTTATGGAGATAAGCAGGGATTTTCAGAAGGATTATAATAACCAGATCATACTGTCATTTGTCAATAATAAGCTGAGGGAGCTTTTTAAGCGGGCAGCGGATCACTGTTCCATTCGTTTTGTAACCACCGGTGAGGATGCGGGGCATAAAACCTACCAAAGAGGAATGATTTTGGTGATGCTCAAGGCCCTTTATGCGGAATTCGGCAACGAGAATGTGGACAAGGTATCTGTGGAATATACGGTGAGTAACGGTCTTTATTGTGATTACAAGGGAAAGGAGCCCTTGACGAAGGAACGGCTTCTTGCGGTTAAAAAGAGGATGGAGGAGCTGGTACGTAAGGATATTCCTTTCATGAAGCGCAGCATCGGAACCGATGATGCAATCGAATTATTCCGCCGCTACCGTATGTATGATAAAGAAAAGCTGTTCCGCTACCGCAGGGTATCAAAGGCAAATATCTATAATCTGGATGGCTTTGAAGATTATTATTACGGTTATATGCCGCCGAGCTCCGGCATGCTGAAGTACTTTGATTTGCTCCAGTATGACGAAGGCTTCCTGCTGCTGCTTCCGAACAAGAAAAATCCTACTGTTGTAGAGAGGTTTGTTCCCCAGCCTAAGCTTTATGAGACCTTAAAGGAAGCAAATAGCTGGACCCAGAAGATGGATATTCCCAATGTGGGAGCCTTAAACGATGTAATCTCCGGCGGGAATCTGAATGAATTAATTCTGGTGCAGGAGGCTCTCCAGGAGAAGAAGATCAGTGATATAGCTGAGACCATTAAAAGATCCGGCGGCAAGAAATTCATTATGATTGCCGGCCCTTCCTCTTCGGGTAAGACAACCTTTTCCTACCGGCTCAGCATCCAGTTAAAGGCACACGGCCTGAAGCCCCATCCAATTGCGGTGGATAATTATTTTGTCGACCGGGAGAAGACGCCTCTTGACGAACATGGTAATTTTAATTTCGAATCTCTGCATGCCATTGATCTGGAGCAGTTCAATAAGGATATGACGGCTTTGCTAAATGGGGAGACAGTACAGATTCCGGATTTTAATTTTGTATCCGGCAGGAGAGAGTATAAGGGTAATTTTCTGAAGCTCGGACCGGAGGATATTCTGGTGATTGAAGGTATCCACGGCCTGAATGATGCATTATCCTATTCCCTTCCGAGGGAAAGTAAATTTAAGATTTATATCAGTGCGCTGACACAATTAAATATTGATGAGCATAACCGGATTCCGACCACGGACGGACGGCTGATTCGAAGAATGGTGAGAGATGCCAGAACCAGAGGTGCCTCCGCCCAGAAGACCATTTCCATGTGGCCTTCCGTAAGGCGCGGTGAGGATGAGAATATTTTCCCGTTCCAGGAGGATGCGGATGTTATGTTCAATTCAGCCCTGATTTATGAATTATCGGTGCTGAAGCAGTATGCGGAGCCGATTTTATTTGGAATTGATAGAAACTGTGAGGAGTATGTGGAAGCAAAAAGGCTTCTTAAGTTTTTGGACTACTTTATCGGAGCGCCCAGCGAATCTGTGCCGAAGAATTCGATCTTGAAGGAATTTGTGGGCGGAAGCTGTTTTAAGGTATAAGACATTAAAAGAACTTCAGAATAAGAATTCAAATGGATTCTCATTCTGAAGTTCTTTCCTATAATATATGACTTGAAAATATGAGTAGCACGATAAGCCGGGTTCTGTCTTGGATGATCATCTATCTTGACCGCATGTTGCCATACGGCTCCAGTACCGCCTGCGTATCTATGCGCATCCGCATTATGCGAACCCGCATTTATGCGCACACGCATATATGCGTGTTTGCAGGTACTACGCGACCTACCCTAAAGCACGGCGGGCAACCGTATCGCTTTATGTTCGGTCTTGCTTCGAGTGGGGTTTACATAGCCCCTACTGTTACCAGTAAGGCGGTGGTCTCTTAAACCACCTTTCCATCCTTACCGGAGGATGCTTTACAAGCAAAGAATCCTTCGGCGGTATATTTCTGTTGCACTAGCCTTGGAGTCGCCTCCACCGGACGTTATCCGGCACTCTGCCCTGGGAAGCCCGGACTTTCCTCACCTTGTCAGGCGCGATCATCTGTGCTGCTTATAGGATGTATTTTAACACGGATGCGGGATTAAGTAAATACTTATTCCCGTATAAGCAGATACTTATCCCTGGAAAAATAAATGATAAACCATGGAAATATGCAATGCATCGAAAGAAAATATGTTATGCATAAGAAGTATCTTCCATTAAGATATTAAGAATAAGATATTAAGAAAATATTAAAGATTTTTGATTTTTGTGGTGATATAATGAAAGCGAGACGAGTACAGTGCAAAAGAAGGTTAAAACAGCCAGCATCCTTGAAAATACTCGTGCAGCCAGCTTGTTTGCGAATTTAGACCGGAGCAGCAAGAACAGGAACATGCAATACGCTTTACGGTCAAGGACATAAACAGACATGATTCTTTGGAATGACATGGATGGGAGGTCATCGTTTGAAAAATCAGGGTTTTTCAGACGGCGAATTTGTACACTGCCCAAATTCGAAGGCATTGTCAGAATGGAGGATTAGTATGGAACAGATTGGAATTTTGGTAGTAGATGACGATAAGGATATTGCTGATTTGGTGGAGATCCATCTGGTTAGTGAGGGATATCAGGTCCACAAGGCAAACAGCGCCAGAGAGGGGCTGCAAATTCTGGAAACGGCAGAGATTAAACTGGTGATTCTGGATATAATGATGCCTGGAATGGACGGACTCACCATGTGCAAGAAGATCAGGGAGACCAGTACGGTACCGATTATCATGCTGAGTGCCAGGTCTGCAGATCTGGATAAGATCATTGGACTTGGAACCGGTGCGGACGACTATGTAATCAAACCCTTCAATCCCCTGGAGCTTACGGCAAGAGTGAAATCACAGCTCAGAAGATACACAAAATTCAATCCGAATTCCCATGATGAAAGACAGGATAAGGAGATTATCCTGGATCATCTGACAATCAATAAAGAAAACCACAAGGTCACGGCATATGGCAAGGATGTAAAATTAACCCCGATTGAATTTGAGATATTGTATCTGCTCGCCAGCAATGTAGGCCGGGTATTTTCCACCGATGATATATTTGAGCGGGGTTGGAATGAGAAGATGTATGAAGCAAATAATACCGTGATGGTGCATATTCGCAGAATCAGAGAAAAGATTGAGATGGATTCCAGAGATGCACAAATAATTAAAACCGTATGGGGAGTAGGGTATAAAATTGAAGAATAATATTTTCAAAAGCTTTCGATTTGAGATTGTTCTGTACAGCATTTTGAGCCTGCTGTACATGTTGCTGACAATTGCGATGCTTCATATCGGTATCTATATTGTACTTCAAAAAAGCTTCCAGGAGCTTTCAGGAGCATCTGCTGCAATTGTTACGGTTGTGACGGTTGCTGCGGGAATCGTGTTGTTTATTACCTATTTTCTGATGCTTACCAAGAAGTTTATTACCTATATAAAGGAAATGATTGACGGAATCAATCAGATCTCCCAGGGAAATTTCGGCAACCGTATAGAAATCAATAATGAAGATGAATTTGCATTGCTAGCGGAGAAGCTAAATCAAATGGCGGATGATATTAAGGAGATTATGGAGAATGAACGCCGAAGCGAATATGCCAAGAATGAGCTGATCACAAGTGTCGCCCACGATCTTCGTACACCGCTTACCTCCATTATCGGGTATCTGGACCTGGTATCCTCCAAAGAGCTGCCGGAGGATACCCAGATGAAATATATCGGTATCGCATACAGCAAATCAAAGCGTCTGGAAAAGCTTATAGAGGATCTGTTCACCTATACAAAGTTTAATTTTGGTGAGGTGAAGGCGGATTTTACAGAAGTGGATATGGTAAAGCTGCTTAACCAGCTGGTGGATGAGTTTTATCCAAGCTTTTCGGAATATAATCTGGAATATGAATTTCAAACCATGACCGGAGCCGCCGTAATCCAAGCAGACGGCTATCTTCTGTCCAGGGCCTTTGCCAACCTGATCAGCAACGCGATCAAGTACGGCCGGGATGGAAGAAAAATCATAATACGCCTGATGAAGAAGGAGACGGATGTGGTGATCACTGTAACTAATTTTGGGGATGTGATACCTCCGGAAGACCTCAAGCGAATCTTTCAGCGCTTTTACCGGATAGAATCCTCCCGATCCAGCGAAACCGGCGGAAGCGGTCTCGGGCTTGCCATCGCGCAGAGCATAATCGAGATGCATGGGGGCACAATCTGGGCACAGAGCGATGAGGAGGGAACGGTATTCACAGTTACACTGCTACAAACGCAGGAAGTGCTATGAGGGAGCCAACAATAAGGCTCTTTCATAGCACTTTCTGTGTTTAATCCGGCTCTTTGTCAAGTGTTGGGGTGGGATTCTCGGAATCCCGCTCCATTGCTGTATTTAGAGCCATTTTTATGTTTATCTCTATAATTCCTGTATTTGGGCATGCCAAATAAGCCTCTTTATTTTATA
>JAEZFH010000009.1 GCA_023437885.1 Bacillota bacterium
CAGAGCCGGAAGCTGGATTTGATTCTACCACCGGCGGACACGGCTCTATTACCAAGGTTCTCTTTTCCACTCTTTTCACAAGGGATAAGGAACTCGGATGGACGAACGATCTTGCTACAGGCTACCGTGTGTCGGAGGATAAGCTCCGGTGGACTATTACGCTGCGTGAGGATGCGGTATTCACCGATGGTACTCCGGTGCTGGCAGAAGATGTGGCTTATACGTACCATACAGCGAAGGAAGCCGGTTCGGAGATAGACCTGACTATGATCAGCGGTATCACAGAGCCGGACGAGCATACGGTGGAGTTTACGCTTACCAGGCCGTACTCCCCTTTTCTGGAAAGACTTGCCTACCTGGGCATCATACCCCGGCACGCGCATGATGAAAACTTCAAGGATCACCCCATCGGCTCGGGACCGTACCGGTTTGTGCAATGGGATAAGGGACAGCAGGTCATTTTCGAAGCGAATGAAGATTACTACGGTAACCTTCCGAAAATCAAAAGGCTGACTATGGTATTTCTGGAAACCGATACCGCGTATTCCGCGGTGAAGAACGGTGAGGCAGATGTGGCGCAGATCAACGGAACTCTGGCGGCTTCTGCCGCAGATGCTGGGAAGATTATTGATATTCCCAGTATTGAGTGCTATGGCATCAGTTTTCCTATGATACCCAATGAGGGTAAGACTGCCAAGGACGGAGCGATTATGGGGAACAATGTTACCAGCGATATAGCGATCCGGAAAGCAATGAATGCGGCAATAGACAGGAACCGTATGGTTGAGGGTATCTTGAACGGCTATGGAACCGTTTCGACCACCGGGCTTGAGAAGATGCCCTGGCTGAATGAGGAAACCGTGCTGGAGCCTGCGGAATATGCCAATCTGGAATTGGCCAAAAGCACCCTGAAGGAAGGCGGCTGGGAGGATACCGATGGAGATGGGATTGTGGAAAAGAACGGGCTTGCTGCGGAGTTTGAGCTGCTGTACACAGAAGGGATTTACCGGCAGGAGCTGGCACTGGAATGTGTCAATGTAGCAAAACAGATCGGGATCAAAATTAACCTGAGAATGGTTACCTGGGATACCATTCTCCCGGATATCCACCAGCAGGCGGTATTATACGGCTTTGGTTCAGGAGACCCTTCCGAGTTATACAATCTCTATTATGGAGGTATTGCTGGCGGGGCGGTTGCCTGGGATAATTCAGGATGCTATGATGATGAGTATGTAAATGAATCCATTGAAAAAGCATTAAACTCCAGTGATGAGACGGAAGCTCTTCCCTATTGGAAAGCCCTTCAGACAAAAACCTCGGCTAGAGGGGATGCCACCTACTGCTGGCTCATCAATGCGAATCATGTTTATCTTGCAGCGGAGGGCTTTTCCTTTGGAAACCCGGTAGTTCAGCCTCATGGGGGAAGAATTTTTGATAATGTGAATGAATGGACCTGGGAAGATTGGAAGAATGAAAATTGACAAACAAAGGAGGGACCGGGTCCATGCCGGCAATTACGTGGTAATTTGTGCAGTCAGGGGTATGGACATAATAAGGGATGAGAAGTAACAGTCTGGTTTTATTTTTATTACGAAAAGGAGCAAAGCTTTTGGTTTTGCTCCTGTCGGTATGTATACTGACCTTTGTGTTGATGGAGTTATCGCCAATTGACCCGATCACTGCCTATGTTGGAACGAGCACCAAGGTAGGAGCAGAGCAGAGGGCGCTGATCGCAGAGCAGTGGGGACTGAATAAACCGCCGCTGGAGCGCTTCATGGCTTGGTTTGGCTCCATGGTAAAGGGGGATTGGGGGAATTCTATCATATACCGGCGTCCGGTGATGGAGGTAATTGGGCAGAAATTTCTTACTTCCCTTGCGCTGATGGGGATTGCATGGATACTGTCAGGCGTCATCGGCTTTGTCCTTGGCGTTCTCGCGGGAATGAATGAAGGAAAAATCATCGACAAGGGTATCCGGGCATATTGCCATATCCTAATGTCCACTCCTGCCTTTTGGCTTGGTATATTATTTGTAATGGTATTTTCCGTAGGGCTGGGCTGGTTTCCGGTTGGGTTATCCGTACCGCTTGGCGTGGTTTCATCAGAAGTGAGTCTGGCAGACAGACTGTCCCACCTCATTCTTCCCGCCCTCACCCTGGCAGTAGTGGGCATAGCCAATATCTGCATGCACCCCAGGGAAAAAACGGTGGATATTTTGACCGAGGATTTTTTAATCTTTGCCCGGGCAAGAGGCGAGACGTAGAAAGAGATAATCTTTCATCACATTCTTAAGAACATCTCTTTGCCGGCGGTAACCCTGCAGTTTCTGTCCTTTGGCGAGCTGTTCGGAGGAGCAGTATTTGTGGAGCAGGTATTTTCCTATCCCGGCCTTGGCATGGCTACCGTGCAGGCAGGACTCCGGGGGGATGTGCCGCTATTAATGGGCATCACCATAATCAGCGTGCTGTTTATCTATACGGGTAATCTGACCGCAGATCTGCTTTACAGGCGGATTGATCCAAGAATTAAGGAGGGACGGAGCCTATGAGAAAAAGCAAGCATTTCCTGAAGCTTGGGATCAGGGAAAAAACGATGCTTCAGATCGGGCTTCTGTCGGTTCTGTTTGTAGCAGTGCTTCTGACAGGAAGCCTGATCAACGAAAATGCACTGCTGGTAGATCTCGGTAACATTTTTCAGCCGCCTTCCCTGCAGCATCTGTTCGGTACCGACTGGACAGGCCGGGATATGCTGCTGCGTACCCTGAAGGGGCTTTCCCTGAGTATCAGCATAGGTATCCTGTCCGCAATTATCAGCGGTATCATTGCTGTGGTGCTGGGAATCCTTGGCCCGCTGTTCGGCGGTAAAACGGATGCGTTTCTATCCTGGCTTATCGATTTGATGCTTTCGGTTCCTCATGCCATAATAATCATATTGATTTCCATGGCCTGCGGCGGCGGAATCCGGGGAATTGTCATCGGAGTTACCCTTACCCACTGGACCTCCTTAACCAGGGTAATCAGAGCGGAGGTAATGCAGATTAAGGAGGCCGAGTATACCAGGATGTCCCGGAAGCTTGGGAAAAGCGGGTGGTATATCGCGCGGGAGCATGTCTTTCCCCATATCATCCCTCAGCTGATGGTAGGAATTGTTCTGATTTTTCCTCACGCGATACTTCATGAAGCCTCCATCACTTTTCTTGGCTTTGGATTGCCGCCCCATGAGCCTGCAATCGGAGTAATCCTGTCGGAGTCCATGAAATATCTGACAGGGGGCAAATGGTGGCTGGCTTTTTTCCCGGGGCTTTCTCTTGTATCTATCTCCATGCTGGTTGACCGGCTGGGAAAGAATATTGAAATAATGCTGAACCCGAAGACAGCATACCGGGGTTAGTGTGAATTGTTAAGATCGTAATTCCATGCTTTGTACCGCTGAAAAGAGAGAGAGCATTGGTTAGTATGTAGTACGGCAGAATATGGACTGGAGGGTAGGTTGATGGAGAAGAAACCGATATTAAAGGTGGAAGGCTTGAGTGTGAGCTTTTCACAATATACACAGGGACTGAGGCGGAGTGAGCTTAAGGTCATCACCAATCTGGATATCGATCTATATGAAGGAGAAATCCTTGCGGTCGTAGGCTCAAGCGGCTCCGGCAAAAGTCTCCTGGCCCATGCCATTCTGGGGATACTTCCGGAAAATGCAGCTATGGACGGGAAGATTCTGTTTCAGGACCAAATTCTTACGGAAAAGAACAGAACGCATCTGCGCGGCCGTGAAATCGTTCTGATTCCCCAGTCAGTGAATTATCTTGATCCATTGATGAAGGTAAAAAAGCAGATAGGAATCTCTCTTCAACATGAGGGAAGGAAGAATAGAAAAAGCATAATAAGAAGGCTTTTGAACAAATACGGGCTTGCGGCTGAGGTAGAGGATTATTATCCCCACCAGCTCTCGGGAGGGATGGCTAGAAAGGTGCTTCTGAGTACGGCGCTTGCTTCGGACTGCAAGGTGATCATCGCAGACGAGCCGACGCCCGGACTGGACGCAACAGCGTTGGATGAAGTCCTTAAGGATTTCAAGGAGCTTGCGGACAGCAATAAGGCAGTGCTGATGATAACCCATGATATTAAT
>JAEZFH010000105.1 GCA_023437885.1 Bacillota bacterium
CAAAGATGAGGGTTACGCTGGATGTGGCAACCGATCCATGGTGCATCAATGTTACAAGAGTGGAATTAAAGAATATTATTCCTCCGGCTGCGATTCAGGATGCGATGGAGAAGCAGATGAAAGCGGAGCGGGAACGAAGAGAGTCTATCCTGATCGCAGAAGGACAGAAGAAAGCAGCGATCCTCGTAGCGGAAGGCAAGAAGGAATCAGCGGTTCTGGAGGCAGAGGGTGAGAAGAGTGCAGCAATTCTCCGGGCAGAGGCAAAAAAGGAAGCAACCATCCGAGAAGCGGAAGGCCAGGCAGAAGCGACCGTTGCCGTGCAGCAGGCGATGGCGGAGGGATTGCGGTTCCTGAATGAGGCCGCTCCAAGCAATGCAGTAATCCAATTGAAGAGTCTGGAGGCATTTGCCAAGGCAGCAGATGGCAAGGCGACTAAGATTATTATCCCTTCCGAAATCCAGGGGCTGGCCGGTATGGTTAAGGCACTGACGGAGATCGGAAAAGAAGATGCCAACTAAATAGCCAGGGTATACCATGATATAGTAATAATATGGTATACTTAAATAGAGTATATATTAAACGAGTGCGGTAATCGGAGGATGTTGTGGGTACAAAAAATTCCGGTTATGGCATTCGTTTTATTTTATGGAAATATATCCGGGGAAGACACAGACATTAAGAAAAAATTAAGATTTTTTCTCTTGAATATATGTAAGCTATGAAGTATTATAAACTAGAAAATGACTTCAAATCGAATATATGTTTTGTTCTATGCGTTTAAGTTTGACGGAGGCTTTATGAAAAAGTTAAAAGAAATTATTGCGTCACCATATTTAATTGCAGCGTTATTTGTAGGTAAGATGGCGGTATATTATTCACTGATTAAAGTGAATCAGATGGAGATTGTTATGATTGTCCTTAGCCTGGTGTTATGGGCAGCTCTATTTATATGCTTTGGCAGAAGCGGTCTGAAGAGGAAGAGGGGAATCTTTCTGGTCGTTTATTTTTTGCTGAGCCTGTTGATGTTTGCGGACACCATGTACTATAACTATTATAATCAGACGGTATCGATCCGCCAGCTATGGCAGGCGAAAAGTGTTACGGCGGTTCCGAAGAGCTTCATCGCAACCATGATACCGGCAAGCTTCTTATTGTTTTTAGATATTCCCTTTGCATATCACAGCTTTAAGAAATATGCCTCAAGGGATATTCTGCAGAAGATTTATCCCTGGCGCAAGCTTAAGTATATAGTCTATGTTTTGACCGCAGTGATTATTACCCTGATCGTGAATCCTTTCCATTCGGCTGCAATTGAGCGGGTGAACAGCATGGAGTTTTTTACCAGCCATGTAACGGATATTTATGAGACCATCTCCGATAATCTGGACCAGGAGGAGATGAAGCAGGAAGAAATTCTGGAGGTATTGGAGCAAGTGGCTCCGGAGCCTCAGTCACCGCTCTACCACGGCATCGGAGAAGGGAAAAACCTGATCGTAATCCAGTTGGAGGCAGTGCAGGATTTTGTAATAGGCGCCAAGTATCAGGGTCAGGAGATTACTCCTAATTTGAACCGTCTGCTTGAGGGAGATACCTTATATTTTGACCGTTATTACACCAATACCGGCAAGGGAAACACCGCTGATGCGGAATTCTCCAGTATGAACAGCCTATATCCGGTATCGGACGGAGAAAGCTATCGGTTATTTGAAGACAATACCTTCCATGGGTTGCCTTGGCTGATGCGGGAACAGGGCTATTATGCATTTGCCATCCATGGCTTTGAAGGAGAATTCTGGAACCGGGAGTATGCCTATCCCTATCAGGGTTTTCAGGACTTTTACAGTATGGAAGACTTAAATCAGGATGAAATCATCGGTATGGGGATCTCGGATAAATCCGTATTCCGGCAGTTGATACCGATACTTCAAAAGCAGACGGGCAATTTTTTCACCTTTGCCATTACCTTATCGAATCATCATCCCTTTGATATCGATGACAAATACCGCACTCTGACCCTTTTGGAAGCAGACAGGGATACAAAGTTCGGTAATTATCTTCAATCCGTGCATTATACGGACGAAGCCATCGGACAATTGATTGCAGACCTTAAGACGGCCGGATTATATGAGAATACGGTAATCGCCTTTTACGGAGATCACCATGGTCTAAACTGCGGGATGGATGAAGTTATGGAGCAGATGAATGCCTTCATCGGAAGAACCTATGATTTTGATGAGATGCTCAATATTCCCATGATTGTTCATGTGCCCGGAAGCGGGGTACGTGAGACGATCCATACAACCGGCGGACAGGTGGATTTTATGCCGACGATTGCCAATATCATGGGTTTAACCCTGGATGAGACTTTCACTGTGGGGCAGGATTTATCCAACGCCAAGGAGGGCTTTGTAGCTTTTACAACCTATCTTTTCGAAGGGTCCTTTGCCACAAATGACATAATGTTTCAAATCTCCAGAGAAGGAATTTTTGAAGGCAGCCGAGCCTGGAAGATTGGGACGAATGAGGAGGTCGATGCTTCGCTGTATCGGGAGCAATATGATAAGGCTATCCTGCTTAAGACTACTTCCAAGGAAATATTAGAACAAAATTTAATTGCAAACTTTATTACCCATGAATAGAGAAGAAATTAGAGGGAAAAGCAACAGCAGTTGTTTTGACCGTAAATTATTAAAACAGGGATGCTGCTTTTGCAGCATCCCTGTTTTAATAAGTGCCTTGAGTTATTATTTGTGTTGCAGCATTGCGGCAGCATGAAGGTAATATGAATAGATATTCATTGTATCGAGGGGAGCCGCTTTGTATTCATATTTCGTAAACATTACCACATACAGATTAATATTTATCTTGACAAATTAGCATATTTGGAATAATGTATAAATAAACATTAAATAAGTATAAATATAAATAAAATTGTATATTCCGCTCTGTGGCATCAGGTTGTTTGAACATGAATCGGCCCCAGAACGGTGAATAGGAGGAAAATATGAATTTAAAAGGACGCAGTTTACTTACTTTAAAGGATTTTACTACAGAGGAGATAGAATATCTCATAGATCTTGCAGCGGAGTTAAAGGCGAAGAAGAAGCAAGGAATTACTGGAAATAGCCTGAAGGGGAAGAACATTGCCATGATTTTTGAGAAGCCTTCTACCAGAACCCGCTGCGCCTTTACTGTAGGCTGTGTGGATGAAGGCGGTTATCCGGAGTACCTGAGTAAGGCGGATATCCAGCTTGGACATAAGGAGAGTGTGGAGGACACAGCCCGTGTCCTTGGCCGGATGTTTGACGGAATCGAATTCCGTGGTTTTAAACAGGAAACGGTGGAAAAGCTGGCAAAATTTAGCGGTGTTCCTGTATGGAACGGTCTCACGGACCAGGATCACCCGACGCAAATTCTTGCAGACTTCTTGACTTTGAAGGAGCAGTTTGGTAAGCTAAAAGGGTTAAAGCTGGTGTATGTCGGTGATGGGCGCAATAATATGGCTAACAGTCTAATGATCGGTTCTTCCAAAATGGGAATTGATTTTACAATATTATCTCCGAAGGGACTGTGGCCGGAAGATGCCCTGGTAGCAAGCTGTGAGGAATATGCCAAAGCCTTTGGCAGCAAGGTTGTGATATCAGACCAGCATTCTGCAGTGGAAGGTGCGGATGCAATTTATACGGATGTCTGGTGCTCCATGGGTGAAGAGGATAAAGCAGCGGAGCGCATCGCTCTCTTAAGGCCTTATCAGGTGAATGACGAATTATTCCGCCTGACAGGGAAGGAGAATACGGTCTTCCTGCATTGCCTGCCTGCGGTTAAGGGAAATGAGGTTACCGAAGAGCTGTTTGAGCGGTTTGCGGATGTGGTATTTGACGAATCAGAAAACCGTATGCACACCATTAAGGCAGTGATGGTGGCAACAATAGGGAATATCTAAACTGAGGTGGAAAAGTGAACAAGTATAAGGAGCAATTAAAAGAATTCTCATTGAAAAACAATAAATTAAATCTGATCGATCTGTTTAATACCGTCGTGGGAATTGCTTTGATTGTCTCGCTGATACTGGTGTTCCAAAACCCCGGCAACCGTTTTGCCATCCTGGCTATTTGCCTGTCCGGCGGCTTAATGAATATCTTAAATGGATTAAAGCAATGGAAGGACCCGAAGCGTAAGACAATGGGTATGACATTCTTCATGATGGGTGCCATTGTTATCGCACTGGGTTTTATTATCATGGATATGATCTAATAAAAGCTTAGCGAAGAAGGGAAACTAGTATGTATCAGGATCGGGTTGTATTATGTGCGAGCAGTTCATATGAGAAAAAATTCTGGCTTAGTGACGATTTTGGCGCATTGCCGGAGCAGATAAAGCAAGAGCTAAAAATAATGTGTGTGCTATTTACAGAGGATATCGGCGGGATATTATCGCTGGAGTTCGAGGAGGATGGTACACTCATGATGCGTGTGGATTCCAAGGAGGACGATTTTCTCTACGATGAAATCGGCAATGTTTTAAAGATTAAACAGCTTCAAAGGGAGAAGGCGGAGCTGATGGAGGCTTTAGAACTCTATTATAAAGTATTTTTCCTTGGTGAAGATGCCTCAGATCTCTTATAAAATGCATTTACCGCATGATTTGACAGCCGGAAAAGCGGCTTAACGGAGGATTTGAATATGTTATTAGTGATTGATGTTGGAAACACCAACATAACCCTGGGTGTATTTGAGGAAATGAATTTAAAGGCCAGCTTTCGCCTGACTACGAGCACGGCACGTACTTCGGATGAGTATGGTCTGGTGTTGTGTGACCTGTTGAAGGCAAGGAATATTGTAATCGAGGAGATCACGGCTGTAGCGATTGCCAGTGTTGTTCCAAAGCTGATGCACTCTCTGGCCTCCGGGATAATAAAGTACCTGGGCATAACACCTTTGATTGTGGGCATCGGAACGAAAACCGGCATTAAGATCGGAGCGATAAATCCCAAGGAAGTGGGTGCGGACCGCGTAGTGGATGCAGTAGCCGCCTATGAGATCTATGGCGGACCGGTTTTGGTCATCGATTTTGGAACCGCAATTACTTATGATTTAATTACAGAGGATGGAACCTTTATTGCCGGAGTAACCAGCCCCGGTCTGCGAATATCGGCTAATGCCCTGTGGAACGAGACAGCAAGACTTCCGGAAATTGAGATTGCCATGCCCGACACCATCCTGGCGAAGGATACAGTAACTAGCATGCAGGCCGGGTTGGTATTTGGCTGTATCGGGCAAACAGAATATATTGTTAAGAGAATGCTGCAGGAGGCGGGAATAGAGAAGTGCCGGGTAATTGCAACCGGAGGTCTGGGTAAGATAATCTCGAAAGCGACGGATGTGATTGATGTATACGATTCGAACCTGACGCTCAAGGGTCTGAAGATAATCAGCGATAAGAATAAAATGCGCTAAGCCCTAATGCACAAATGGACAAGTTTCCATGTGTTTTAGTCAAAAGCGGCAGCTTATTAAAAGGCTGTGAGAGGAAAGATATTGGTATCGGGATACACTAAACTTTATCTAGTGTATTTATGATAATCAATATCTTTTATTCATGATAAATAAAGTATAAAATATGAAGAGCGCTAAATGCAAAGCTCTTTGTTAATCTATAATGATGGAGAAAATAGAATGAGTTTACAGATAGGTAATGTAAAGCTGGAGGGAATATTATGCCTGGGGCCCATGGCAGGAGTGACGGATCTGCCCTTTCGCGTGCTGTGCAAGGAGCAGGGGGTTGATCTTGTATATACGGAAATGGTCAGTGCCAAAGGGGTTCAGTATAATAATAAGAATACAGAGAACCTGCTTCAAATAGCCGAGGCGGAGCGGCCGGCGGCCCTCCAGCTTTTTGGTGCGGATCCCGACATACTCAGAGAGACAGCCAGGCGGTTGGAGCACCGCAACTTCGATATTCTGGATATCAATATGGGATGTCCTGTTCCAAAAGTGGTAAATAACGGAGAAGGATCGGCACTGATGAAGAAGCCGGAGCTGATCGGAGAGATTGTCCGCAAGGTAGCGAGGGGCTACAGTAAGCCGGTGACGGTAAAGATACGCAAGGGCTTTCATGAGGATTCCGTTAATGCGGTGGAGGTGGCAAAGATTGCAGAGGAGAACGGTGCCGCAGCGATTGCCGTTCATGCCAGGACCAGGGAGCAATATTACAGCGGCAAGGCAGATTGGGAGATTATTCGCAGGGTTAAGGAGGCGGTATCGGTACCTGTCATTGGAAGCGGGGATATCTTCACACCGCAGGATGCCCGGGATATGCTCTTGCAGACCGGCTGTGACGGGCTCATGATGGCAAGGGGAACTCGGGGGAATCCGTGGTTGTTTGCCCAGGTCAAAGCATATCTGGAGCAGGGCATCCTTCTTCCCAAGCCGGAATTCGCAGAGGTGAGGACAATGATTCTTCGCCATGCGGGTATGTCGGCAGAGTATAAGGGTGAATTCATAGGTATCCGGGAAATGCGTAAGCATGTTGCCTGGTATACTGCGGGCTTCCCCGGCTCTGCTAAGCTTCGAAGCCGTGTAAATGAAATCGAAACCATGGACGATCTCCGGGGATTACTGGAGGAGTACGAGGAGTCATATGCACATGAAATGCATATAAAAAATAACCAAACAAATGAACCCATCGGTAATTAACTTATATAATAGTAACAAAATCTTTAGATTCTTCAAAAAAGTATTGATTTTTTTAGGGATTAGTATATAGTATATTTACAACAAAGACATATGTGTTCCGTACGAGAACAAAGGGAGGAATTATAGAATGGGCAAATTAAAAGTAGGTATCCTGGGAGGAACCGGTATGGTTGGACAGCGCTTCATTTCCCTGCTGGAGAACCATCCCTGGTTTGAAGTGGTTACTGTAGCAGCAAGCCCCAGAAGTGCCGGAAAGACATACGAGGAAGCCGTCGGGGAGCGATGGAAGATGCAGACGCCGATGCCTGAGAGCGTGAAGAAATTAATCGTAAAGAATGTAAATGATGTTGCAGAAGTAAGCTCAGGTGTTGATTTTGTCTTTAGTGCAGTGGACATGACGAAGGATGAGATTAAGGCGATAGAAGAAGCATATGCTAAGACGGAAACCCCGGTAGTATCAAATAACAGTGCCCATAGATGGACTCCGGATGTTCCCATGGTGATTCCGGAGATGAATCCGGAGCATCTGGAGGCAATTGCTGCTCAGAGGAAACGCCTGGGAACAGAGAGAGGCTTTATAGTTGTGAAGCCGAACTGCTCCATCCAGAGCTATGCGCCTGCTCTCCACGCACTGCGTCAGTTTGGCCTCAAGCTGGTGGTAGCAACTACCTATCAGGCAATTTCCGGGGCGGGTAAGAATTTTGCAGATTGGCCTGAGATGTTGGATAATGTGATTCCTTATATTGGCGGAGAGGAAGAAAAGAGCGAGCAGGAACCTCTGCGTATCTGGGGTAAGGTAGTAGACGGACAGATAGTGAAGGCAGAAAGTCCTGTGATTACCACCCAGTGTATCCGTGTTCCGGTAACAGACGGGCATACGGCTGCAGTATTTGTGAATTTTGAGAATAAGCCTTCGAAGGAAGAGATACTGAAGGCTTGGGCGGAATTCAAGGGAATTCCACAGGAGCTGGAATTACCCAGTGCACCGAAGCAGTTTATTAAATATTTTGAGGAAGATAACCGTCCCCAGGCAAAGCTGGACCGTGACTATGAGAATGGTATGGGGGTATGCTTTGGCAGACTTCGTGAGGATAAGGTGTTTGACTATAAATTTGTGGGATTATCTCATAATACTGTTCGCGGAGCGGCCGGCGGTGCGGTGCTCATTGCAGAGCTGCTGAAAGCACAGGGTTATATTACTGAGAAGTAAAAATTTATAACCGGACATAGAGCGGTTGTATAAAATAAGCCGCCCCAGGCGGCAGACAATAGAAGAAAAAAGCGCAATAAAAAGTACGCAATGCGTACTTTTTATTGTTGAGAGTTTTTTATTATCTATGGAAAGGTCAATTACTCGCTGAACAGCATGCGCAGAAATTCTACCGCATTATCCTTGTGGTGCGAATTTGCAACAATTCCGAGAATATAGGGTTCGGGATTAACCGTATTCTCAGAGAACAGCTTGGTGTCTGACAGATAGATTCCGTATACACTTTGTTCGGAATTCTCTTCCGTATCGGATTGGTAGATAGCTTCAGCCAGATTGGTATAAAGATCCGTCGGAAGACGGTCAGTTAATTTATCTAAATAACCGTAATAGGCAAAATCCTTAAAGCTGGATTCGGGAGCGATAAATACATCGATTTCACCGGCAGCAACGCGAGTGGTTAATACCTGCTGCATGTTCATTGCATACTCGCCGCCATTCCCTAAGAAAAAAGAGGAATTCAGCTCAACTGTCTCAGTCTCGGGATTCAATTCCAGGTATTCTTCAAATTTGGTTTTATATTGTCCCCATACATCCTCGCTAACGGTACTGTCGATGATCGCTGCATAGAACTGGGTTTCGATGTCAGGGGTAACAAGTTCATAGATAAGATAGGAGACAAGTGCAATTGCCGCAACGGCAGCCAAGGCATGAATGCGATAGTATTCCCATAGATAAGCCAGCTTTTCCCGGTTTGACATATCCTTCAGTTTTTGTTTTTCTGTTAATTCCTGCCTCGGTTGGTAAATTACCGCATCCTCAGCCAATTTTGTTTCTTTCGGCATGTTAAAAACCTCGCTTTATATCTTGCTGAGTATCGTTCTACTGTCAGCTTATACGTGTTTCTTGATTTATAATAGTTTATCACATATATAGGTAGAAAAAAAGAAATTAATTATAAAATATATCTTAAATAATGAGATCAAAAATCCATGAAGGAAGCTGTTTTCGGGGAAAAACAAGAAAGCTTCAACTGTATTTCAAAAAAGTTTCCATTGAAATAACGGAGCAGCGCTGAGCGGAAGAAATGCGTGTCTTGGCATGATGTGCCATATACCATTGACGCCTGCGGCAATGGTATAATATAATGGGATTTGGAGAGTAAAAATAGTTTTAAGGAGGTATATTATGCAATACGGATATTTTGATGATTCCAGGAAGGAGTACGTGATTACCACACCTACGACTCCTTATCCATGGATCAACTATCTAGGGTCCCAGGCGTTCTTTTCCCTGATATCGAATACGGCTGGGGGCTACAGCTTCTATAAGGACGCTAAGCTGAGAAGAATAACACGCTACCGTTATAATAACGTTCCCCTGGATCTGGGTGGCGGACGCTATTATTACATCAATGATGACGGCGATGTATGGTCACCGGCCTGGGCTCCTGTTAAAAATGAGCTTGAGAAGTATGAATGCAGACATGGTATGGGTTATACGAAGATTACCGGCGCGCGGGGAGGCGTTGAAACTGAGATAACCTTCTTTGTACCGATGGATACCAATGCGGAGATACATAAGGTGGTTGTGAAGAACACCACGGATAAGAAAAAACAGGTCAAGCTCTTTTCCTTCGTGGAATGGTGCTTATGGAATGCTCAGGACGATACGACTAATTTCCAGAGAAACTATAACACCGGCGAGGTTGAGATCAAGGGCTCCGTGATTTATCATAAGACAGAATACAAGGAGAGGCGGGACCATTATGCCTTCTTCTCCGTGAATGCTCCGGTTGCCGGCTTTGATTCCGACCGGGAGAGTTTCCTGGGGACTTACGGCGGCTTTGATCATCCCCAGGCGGTATATGCCGGGAAGAGCGGCAATTCCGTAGCAGACGGCTGGCATCCGATTGCCTCCCATTGCCTGGAGGTTAACCTGGAGCCTGGAGAGAGCAAGGATTATATCTTTATATTAGGTTATATTGAGAATGTCTTCGAAGAAAAGTTTGAAAGTAAGAATGTAATCAATAAAAAGAAGGCCGATGAAATGATAGCAAGCTTTGCTGATACAAAAGCAGTGGACAAGGCCCTCGCAGAGCTGGGTGCATACTGGGATCAGCTATTATCCAAATATAAAGTTGATTCTGCAGATGAGAAATTGAACCGCCAGGTAAATATATGGAGCCAATATCAGTGCATGGTTACCTTTAATCTGTCCAGAAGTGCTTCTTATTTTGAATCCGGCATCGGCAGGGGAATGGGCTTCCGGGATTCCAATCAGGATATTCTTGGCTTTGTACATCAGATTCCGGACCGTGCGAGAGAGAGGATCCTTGACCTGGCATCTACCCAGCTTCCGGATGGCGGAGCATACCATCAGTATCAGCCGTTAACCAAGAAGGGGAATGATGAAATCGGCGGTAATTTCAATGATGATCCGCTGTGGCTGGTGCTTGCGGTTACTTCCTATATCAAGGAAACCGGCGACTTTTCCATCTTGGAGGCTATGACGCCCTTTGACAATGACGAGTCCACCAGTACACCTCTGGCGGATCATCTAAAGCGCTCCATGGATCATGTGGTTAACAACCTGGGTCCTCATGGACTTCCGCTGATCGGACGTGCCGATTGGAATGACTGCCTCAACTTAAACTGCTTCTCCACCGAGCCGGGCGAGCCCTTCCAGACTACCACCAGCAAGGATGGCAGAGTTGCGGAGTCAGTAATGATTGCCGGTATGTTCTGCTACATCGGGGAGGAGTATGCTGCGCTGATGAACAGGATCGGTAATCATGACGAGGCGGAACGCATTCAGGCTGAGATCGGTAAGATGCGTGAGGTTATCATGCGCGACGGCTGGGATGGCTCCTGGTTTGTCCGTGCCTATGATGATTTCGGAAGAAAGGTCGGAAGCGATGAGAATGAAGAGGGCAAGATCTTCATTGAATCCCAGGGTTTATGTATCATGGGTAACTGCGGCATTCAGGACGGCAAGGCGATCCAGGCCCTGGACGCTGTGGAAGAGCGTCTGGGAACGAAATACGGCCTGGTTCTTCAAAATCCCGCATTTACAAAATATTATGTGGAATACGGCGAGATCTCTACCTATCCGGCAGGCTACAAGGAAAATGCCGGAATCTTTTGCCACAATAATGCCTGGATCATGATCGCAGAGGCACAGATGGGCAGAGGAGAGAAGGCCTTCGATTACTATACCAGAATTGCTCCTGCTTATACCGAGGAATATTCTGAAATCCACCGAATGGAGCCCTATGTATATTCCCAGATGGTAGCCGGTAAGGATGCAAGGCGCCACGGCGAAGCGAAGAATTCCTGGTTAACCGGTACGGCATCCTGGAACTTTGTAGCGATCTCCCAGGCGATTCTGGGGATTAAGCCGGATTATGACGGCTTGCAGGTGGACCCTTCCATCCCCAGCGCATGGGATGAGTATACGGTGACCCGTGAGTTCAGGGGAGATAAGTACCGGATTACAGTGAAGAATCCGAAGCATGTGTCCAAGGGTGTTGCAAGAGTGGCTATGGATGGAAAGGAAGTAGAGGGGAACATCATTCCTCTTGCTGGAGATAAGCAGACTCATGAAGTAGAGGTAATACTTGGTTAGGCAGATAAGCTGCGATACAGAGGAACCTGGTTAAATATAGTGTAAAAGGGGAGTGGCATATAAGTTGCCATTCCTTTTTTATGAGATTATGAATTGGAAATACTTCTAAGCCTGTTTCTATATATTTTAACCTGCTTCGTATAGTTGCAATTGTAATTGCAATTATGAAGCTATGATCGGAGAATTTATTTCTGAATCACAACATCCTGAATGTGTAAAAGTATTGAAAAATATAACAAAATATGGTATAAAAAAACAATAAGCAAGAAAAATCAGGAATTCCGTTCATAATTTTATTAATATAGATTAATGTTAGCTAATTGGATTATCGGTTGGCAGGCAGAAAGAAAAATGTTAAGATAGACGTAATAACCAAGCAAAGGAAGTGCAGAATTGAAGAAAATCTTATATTATCTGGAGACAAGTATTGTACCGTTTTTAGCAGCAATCACATTAATGATTGTTACTGCGTCCATTTTTCAAAGCATCTATCAGGGAATGATTGCCCTTCATATAGGAATTACGAAAGGATGGGGACAACTGAAGGATGGCGGGAAACTCTCGCTGGAAATTACCAATATGATGTCCCGGGACGTCACCTATTTTATATCGGTTGCTTCCGTTCTGATTTGTGGGATTGTATTCTGTTTCTGGTACCGTAAGGAAACGATTGGACAGCAGAAAGGAACCTTTTTATCGATTGCCAAAGCAGAGAATATATATCAATTTGCAATGCTTAGTATCGGCTGCCAGCTTTTCTTTTCCGGAGTCATGAGCTTAGTCCGGCCGGTGTTTCCGGAACAATTTGAGCACTATGGGGATGCGGTGGAAGGAATTTTTGGTAGCAATCTCCTGTTGGTACTTGTTTATACCGTTATCATTGCCCCGGTTTCCGAAGAGTTAATCTTCCGGGGAGTAATCCTTTTTAGAACGAGAAAGGTACTTCCTTTTCTGGGAGCCAATGTATTACAAGCTTTATTTTTTGGAATTTATCATCGGAATATGGTTCAAGGGATCTATGCAACGGTAATCGGCTTTCTGTTTGGCCTTCTTTACCGGAAATACAATTCAATCCTTGCATCCATCCTGCTTCATATGATGATCAATGCCAGCATAATCCTCGTCATGTTCTTCCCGGAAACTGTGACAAGTTATACGATCATGGCTGTCGCCGGTGCGGGAGCAGGTATATTGGCCTTCCTCAGGCTGAGACTGTGGAAAGAGTTAGCACCATAATGAAATAAATGCAAAAGATAAAATATACAAAAGATATTATATACGGGGTGAAAAAATGAGAATTGCTATTTGTGATGATCAATCCGTGATACTGGAGCAAACCAAGCAAAGCATTAAGGGATATTGCGAAAGGCATTCCTTTGCCTGTCAGCTCGTACAGTTCACCTCAGGGGAAGCGCTGCTAAGCTATCCTCAGGAGCTTACGTTAGTATTCCTTGATTATGAAATGCCTAAGCTGAACGGGATGGACACCGCCTGTCTTTTAAAACAGAAGCATCCGGATATTTATATCGTATTTCTGACCTCTCATCCTGAGATGATGCCCAATGCCTTTGAGGTGAGAGCCTTCCGCTATCTGATAAAGCCTTTATCTGATAAAGAACTTGAAAAATGTATTAATGCAGTAAGGAAAGAACTGGCTCCCAACGAAGTGATTCTGTATGATAACGATATCCAGAAGATTGTGAGGCTGAGGAAAATACAATATATTGAGGCGGCCAAAAAAGGAACCGCGGTCCGCACGGAGAAAGAGACCTTGGAATCAAGCTATACCATGGCTGACTGGCAGAAAATTATATTTCATGAAAGCTTCTTCCGTTGTCATAAGTCATATTATATTAATCTTGCTTTTATCGATGAGATTCATAAGGATTATGCCAAATTATTCAATGGGGAGAAAGTGGCGATCAGCAGAAGAAGCCGAAAGGAATTTCAGGATAAATTGATGGAATATATCAAAATAAATGCGGTTTGATGCAGTAGCCTAACATTGATAGAGCAGGGGGATATTGATGGGAGAGGAATACATAAGAGTCATAATATTTTTAAATGAGCTGATTAAAATATTTTTAATCATTCATGTGTTTATGAATGTATCTTTAAGGGAGAAAGCGAAAATTTGGCTTGTATATCTGATACCGGCAGCATTAGTCGTCGAGTTAACTGCAATTACGTTAGGTGTAGCCAGAGGGGGAATGAATTGGATTGAACTCATTTTGTCTCTGATTTTATTGCATATTATTTTTCTCGAAAGATATATTAAAAAATTAGTATTCTATTTTATAAGCTTTCTTTCTATCGTGATATTTGATTCAGTGGTATATTTTATTGTAACCAGAGTAACGGGATATTCATTAGGGCAGATTTACTCCAGAAATTCATATATGGTATGGATTGATTTGATCAGTCTGTTTTTAGAATTGGTTATTATATTAATACTTAAGATGCTGCGAAGACGCTGTTCCATACCAATTGGGAAATTAAGTTGGAAAAGCTATATATTGGTCCTAGTGATATTATTTCTCCTTCTTTTTTTTACCGGATATTTGCAAGTACTGGAAGGCCAAGAAAACCAAAGAGTAGAAAATATTTTTATATTTATAATCGGAGCAGCAGTAATCAGTATCTTTTCTCTGATTATTATTATGCTAAGGGCTTCCTATGCCAGAGACAACTATAAAGCAATCTCTCAGATGCAGCAGGAAAATATAGAGATACAGCAGAGGTATTATGCATTATTAACTGAAAAAAATGAAGATATCCGTAAATTCCGTCATGATATCAAAAACCACCTGATCTGTATGCATGCCCTGGTGCAGAACGGAGAAATCGGGGAATTAACGAATTATATCGGTGATTTGACAGATAGAATGGGGGAGATTACGAATTCATTATATACGGGCAGCAATATTGTGGATGCTATTCTTAATGATATTATAATCAGGCATCCCAAAGCTAATATCACTTTAGAGGGATGTCTGCCGAAGCCTCTGCATATCAAAGCGTCAGATTTATGTATCATATTCTCCAATCTGGCAACCAATGCAGTGGAAGCGGTTGAAAAAATAGAGGAGCCGGATCAGAGAAAAATAAATCTTTCTATTAAAAGTATTGATAATAAAATTTATGTTCATATTGTGAATTCAATTGCCCGACCATATGTAATTGTCAATAATACCTTAAAGACAACAAAAACGGATAAGGAGCGGCATGGCTTCGGTATAGAAAATATCAAATCATGTGTCGCAAAGTATCATGGAATGATGAATTTATCGAATACAGAGCAGGAATTTGCTGTAGAAATAATGATAAAAAACGAAACATATGACCGTTCACCTTAATAAATAGACCGTTCGCAGGAACAATATGGAAAAAAACTATACCCTATGCTAACATATGGGTATAGTTTTTTTGATGGGGGGGGAAAAATATGACACCATTCTTTATTACATCAACAAAAGGCGCTGACATAGTTGCATGGTTTTTCGGACTTTTTAGATGACAATCGATAAAATAAAGCCAAGTGAGAAGAAATAAGCAGGAGAAAATTTACAGATGTTCGAAAAATATTATTGCATTAAACAACATGATATTACGGACTGCGGGGCGGCTTGTCTTGCGACAATTTCCAAGCAATATGGTTATCGGACATCAATTACAAAAATTAGAGAGGTTGCTGGCACCGATAAGCAGGGAACAAATGCATATGGTGTGATTAAAGCAGCAGAGCAGTTGGGATTTTCCGCGAGGGGAGTTAAAGGGAATAAGCAGGCATTTTTCTCTGAATTCCCTTTACCCTGTATCGCACATACCATAGTGGAAGGGCAATTACTGCATTATGTGGTGATACATAAGATTACCAGGAAGCAGATCATTGTGGCAGACCCGGGCAATGGTATTGTAAAGCTGACGCCGGAGGAGTTCTTCGGAGAAAAGAAAGAGGATGGTAAGGCGGCAAAGTATCAGTGGTCTGGAGTACTGATCTTATTAGTACCAGATCAATCCTTTGAAAAAGGGGATGATACCCAGGGATTATTTCGACGGTTTTTCCATCTTTTATTGCCGCAGAAGAAGTTGTTATTGAATGTATTTGTTGCATCTTTGCTAATTACTGTGCTTGGTATCTTAGGATCCTTTTATTATAAAATATTGATTGATGATATTTTGTCGGCAGGGTTGCAAAAGACACTACATGTTTTGTCAATTGGTATCATCCTGTTAAATTTATTCAAGGTGTTATTATCGGCGATACGTTCACAGTTACTGCTATATCTGAGTCAAAAGCTAGATATTGCATTATTGCTGGGATATTATAGGCATATCTTAAAGCTTCCGATGAATTTTTTCGGTACACGTAAGGTGGGAGAGATTATTTCAAGGTTTAATGATGCATCCAGGGTTCGGGATACTATCTCGGGAGCAACGCTTACCATCATGATTGATACTATTATGGTTGTTGCGGGAGGGATCATTTTATACACACAGAATGGATATATGTTCGGAGTAACAATCATCGTAGTTCTATTCTACTTTATTATAGTATTCAGCTTTAACAAATGGTATAAGAAGTTGAATCAGAATCAGATGGAGAAAAATGCAGAGTTGACCTCCTATATGGTAGAATCTCTTAACGGAATTCAGACCGTCAAGGCGTACAATGCGGAGAGAAAAGTAAATCTGGAGACAGAGACCAAATTCATCCGATTACTTCGCAGTATTTTCAGGTTGGGCTGGGTAAGCAACCTTCAGAATTCTCTAGTAGGATTTGTGGAAATGACAGGAGGGATTGTTATTCTGTGGGTAGGGGCGTACCATGTAATCAAAGGAAATCTTTCTGTGGGTCAATTAATTACCTATAATTCGCTATTGTCATATTTTCTGGATCCGGTAAAGAACTTAATTAATCTACAGCCCCAGATGCAGACAGCTATTGTAGCAGCGGATCGTCTGGGAGAGATACTTGATCTGGAACCGGAGAGAACCGGAGTTGAAGAGAAGAAGTTGAGGCCTGAGTCGATAAAGGGTGATATCGCACTAAAGAATGTGACCTTCCGTTATGGCACCCGCAGACCTGTGCTGGAACATATCACTATGCACATAAGGCATGGCGAACGTATCGCTCTTGTTGGGGAAAGTGGATCAGGCAAGACAACTCTGGTGAAACTGCTGTTAAATCTGTATAGCCCTGAAGAGGGTGATGTACTGATTGATAATAATAATATCAAGGATCTCAATCTGGAAAGCCTTAGAGGCAAGATCGCTTATATACCACAGGAAACCTTTCTCTTCAGCGGAAGCATTATGGATAATCTGACGCTGGGGTTGGATGATATAACTACGGAGGAAGTAATTGAGGCATGCATGAAAGCGCAGGCACATGATTTCATTAATGATCTGCCTCTTCGTTATGAGACAAGGCTTGAAGAGAATGGAACGAATCTATCAGGAGGGCAGAGGCAACGCCTTGCGATTGCCAGAGCAATATTAAAGAAGCCGAACCTTCTTATTCTGGATGAAGCTACCAGTAATCTTGATTCTATTACTGAGAGAGCGATTGAGGCGACCATTGATGGATATAGTAAGGAAATGACAACAATCATTATAGCGCATCGTTTAAGCACGATTAGGAGGTGTGATATAATCTATGTGATGGAAAAGGGTAAGATTATCGAAGCCGGTAACCATGAGCAGTTGCTTGGATATGAGGGGCAATATGCGAGGTTATGGGGACAGCAGGTAGACTAATAATAATCCATAACACTTTGTCTAGGGGATAATTGAGTAAGTTTAATGATACGATTTCCACAATTCAGTGTTGGAGATTTAATAATATTGATGCAGGTGGTTGGCTTATTCCTAATGACATTTGTTCTAGAAGGGTGATAAATAACTGAGACGCCAGTAAAAATAAGTGGAACTGCCATGTATTATTTGGTGTATACAGTATCTTTGTATTTGCGCGCAAAAAGGGCTGTTTACATATAAATCTAAGTACAACATTATCTTGGAGTAACAAAATCGTCTTAAAAGTAATACTTAAAAAAATACTAGGAGGTGATTGGATTGGTTGATACAATGAGATTAAATGGGTTTGATGAACTTAGCCCCGACGAATTATTTACCACAGATGCTGGTGGTGCTTTGGCAAAGAGCCTTTGGCTCACTGCAGGAATAGTAGCTGCAGTATGGACTCCTATCGTTGTAGGCGCTTTGGTTGTTTCTGGTGTAGGTGCGCCTTTAGCTGTTGGTGTAGCTATTTATGGCGCAGGTGCAGCAACCTACAGTATAAGTAAATCCACACATTCATAGGAGGGAAGAGAATGAATAATTTCGCCGAATTAAGTCATAGTGAATTGGCAGACCTCAATGGAGGTTGTACTGGCTGTAAAGTTGGTGAAACACTTATGGTGGCTGGGGTAGTGATTATGTCCCCAAATACAGTAACTGTTGCTTTTGCAGTATGGGACTTGATTAGAATCTGGGGATAGAAGTATTCAGTGATTTAGCTTCCCAAGTTGCACTTGTAAACTACTGCAAGTGCAACTTAGGAAGTGTTTATGTATATATAGTTGTTTATGGAGGTTTGTTCGGATGAATACAAAAAATATTTCTTCGGTTTTATTTGGTGTTTGTTTTCTGGTATTAACATGCTTGTATTATTATAGAACAATTAGGATATTGATTGAAAAACCACGTTCAACAGTCAGCGAAATGAAAACATGGATTAAGTATGTCGTTATCGTTAGCTTGATTTTATCAATTATATTTTTATTAATTCCAATTTATATGATAGTTTCTCATGATTATTTTGGTTTTGGCAGTTCTGTATTATTTCAAGGCTTTTTTGTTTGGCCATCATATTTTATTTTAGATCATTATAAGAAAGCAAGTTCGTATTAAGTGCGCACGGGAACTGTTAATATACCGGTTATGAAAAATAATAAAGAAAGGGTAAATAATGATGAAGCCCATTCTTCTTAGTATGAACGAAATGTCAGACAGCCGCGAGGTCTACGAATCAAAACCAAATATCTTATTTAGCGTTTTTATCTATTCCATTCTCGGAATGCTTTTGTTTGCTCTGATCTGGATGTATTTCGGACGGATTGATATCGTAGTAAAATCGGAGGGCATGCTTCGCCCAAACAACCAGGTTGCTACGGTTTTGAACACCTATAGCGGGACTCTGGAGAAGGTAAATATTCAGGACGGCGCCACAGTGAAGGAAGGTGATGTTCTTTATGTTGTTGAACATAAAGAACTTCTGGCGGAGCTGGATTATTATGAGGAACAGCTGGAGGAGGTAGGGACACATCTTGGCTTGTTGGAACGGTATAAAAGATCCATTGAGGACGGGGTCAATTATTTCACCGCTTCACCGGAGGAAGAAGAGTATTTTATCAAATATCAAGCCTTTGAGATTAATTATGAGCTGATGGAGAAGGATATCACCTATAGTGACGAAGAGAGAAAGCTGAACCTGAAAACAGTGAATAAACAGCTTGAGGATCTGTATGCGAGAAAAGACAACAGCGAGAAGCTGAAAAGGGCGATTGCGGAAAATAAAAATCTGTTTGTCCGTACCGGGGATGAGAAGGAATATTATAACCTTTATCTTAAATATCAAAGTGATTATAATTCATTAATAACCCAATACGATAATAAAAGGGTTGAGATCGATAACTCCACAACAGAGGAAGGATTGATCAATTCTCTGGAATATTATCAAGGGGTAAGGGATGGTTTAAAGCAGCTGAAATTAAGTGTTACGAAGGGAAGAAGCCTGTTTGAGGAAACAAGCAGCTACAGCCTCCAGTATGAGGAGTATGTAAATAAGGTTGCCGACCTGACCGCAAGCTATGAACAGGCGAAGGATGCATATGCAATCAATAAGGAATTGGCCGGACTTGCTGTTACGCAGTGGGAGGTACAGCAGTCAAAAAAGGCCATGGAAGAGGCGGAAAGAGCGGTAGAAACCTATGAGGCCGCCTATCTGGCCAATTTGAATTCCGGCATTGTAGAGGTGGAAAAAAATATAAAGGAATTGAATCTCTCAAAGGAGAATACCCTTACAAAGGATGAGCTCTATAAGAAGAATGAAATAAATAAGGCATCGGCGTTAGATAATTTTCGGTTGAAATATCTGGTGGAACTGGATAATGCCATTGCTTCACTTAAGGATAGCATCAGGGATATGGAAGCCAATAAATACAGTCTTGACCTTTTGGGTGAAAAAACCGTGATCTATGAGGAAGCAGGAACAGAAGCAAATCTCTTCAAGTACCGTAATAATGAAATAGGAACTACCATTGCAAGTATCAATACATATCAGGATAAGCAAAGTGAATTATTGGCCGGCATTGATAAAATCAATGGCCAGATCAGCGAGGCAATTGTAGAGGCTACGAAAACGGGAGTAATAAATACTTATGTCGAACTAGTAGAGGGTGATGTATTATCCGGAGGGACACAAGTACTTACCATTATCCCGGAGGAAGGCAGCGAATTCAAGGCCAGTGTCTATGTAAGCAATGAGGATATTGGTAAGCTCAGTGAGGGAATGGAGGTAAAACTCAATGTCTATGCCCTTCCCAGCAGAGAGTATGGTTACATAGCGGGGACAGTAATGAATATTTCCAAGGATTTGAAGGTGGATTCGGAAAGCGGTTCGGGCTATTATATGGTGGAAGCCAAACTGGATCATAAAGACATCTATGATTCTCAGGGAAATAAGGCGCTGCTTAAGGTTGGTATGGCATGCCAGGCGCAGATGATAACGGAAAGCAAACGGATACTTGCATATGTATTGGAGAAGATAGATCTTTTAGTGAAATAGGAAGGCCGGCAATAAGGAAAGTTTTATTAAATCAAAATACAAACAGGAGGTCATTATGGAAATCTTATTAGATCAAAGCTATGAGATAAATAATCTGGTATCGCTGTCAGGCCGCTTTAACGTAGCGCAGTTTCAGCAGGAGCTTACGCAAATTACAAATACCTTTAAGGATTTTGCATTAAATAATGGTGAGTATATCATTACTACGACGAGATCCCTGGAGAACGTAAGCGGAGAGCAGATCATGGAGGTTGAAGTACTCCTTCCGGTGAATTACCGCGTTCCGGTAGCAGAGCCTTATGGCTATAAGAGCAAAATCAAAATCACCCATGCCTTATATCTTAGAGTGGATGATGTAACCAAACTTCAGGATTCCTTAAATCTTGTGAATCAATATATTTATGAGCATAAATTACAGCCGATAACAACCGCATATTTGGTTCAGACCAAAAGTGAGAATAAGCCTTGTATTGAGATCTACATAGGAATAAATCCAAATCTTATTTAAAAGATGGGAGTAAAACTGTTATGAGTAATACGGCTGTGAGGAGAGATTACCGGGTAAAACGGAGAATATCAATAGTCATAATGCTTCTCTTATGGGTGCTGGAAGCCTCTCTTGCCGGAGCCGAAGAAATCTACAGTTATGCGATCGGTTCCGGATCAAGGGTATATCAATATGAGGAAATATTAGGCTATTATCAGCTGCATAGTCCGGCTTATCAAAAAAGCAGTGTTACTTATCGGATTGAGGCGCTGAGTGCGACGCTTGCAACAGAAGGCTATGATACGATTAACAGGGAATATACGGATGTCTTGGTGAAACTATCTGAACTGAACAGCACCAGGAGTGCCTTGAAGGCTTATGCAGCAGAAATTACGGATTCCGCTGTATTGGAAGAGATTGATATTCAGCTGACGGCAATGGAAACACAGATTAACCAGTATAACAAGAATGCCGGTTCAGCACGAGTGAGTCTGGCAGAGGCAAAGCTGCAGGAGGAGGTAGCGGAGTTTTATGATAACAATGAGTATCTGCTGACTTCCAAAGTGCAGGCAGAATTGAAGAATGACTTTTTAAGGAAATGCTATGGATTAATTCTGAAGAAAGAACAACTGGACTATTATATTGCCTACCAGAGCTACCTTAATACATTCCGGGAGGTTCAGGCAATCAAGTATCAGAAGGGATATATAAGCCAGGTGGCCTTAGAGGAAGCGGACGCAAATCTCCTGAAGAATGAAGCGGTGCTGCTGAAAAATCAGGCAGCCTATGATACTTCCCTGGCGTCAATACAGCAAGAGACGAAGCTTGGCAATGATATCTCTTTTTCTTTCAAACTATCAGCAGAGCGGAAGGAATATAAGCTGGAAGAGCTGCAAACGATATTTCTTTCTAAAAATATAGGATTAAAGCAGCTGGCCAATTACACAATCAGCTATCTCAACTATAGGAACTCAGGCTTTGCAAAAAGCCAGGCGCTGACCAGTCAAATTGATTTGAAAATCCGGGACTATGACCTGCAGGACGAGGCACTTCGTACCGATATAAAGAATTATGTGAGGGAAGCAGTTGCATCTTATGAGAATTCCTTTCGTACCTTTGAAATGGCAAAAAGCGAGAGGAAACGGAAGACAAAGCAATTGGAGATCGTGACAGCGAAAAAAACGCATAAAAGGGCAACAGAACTTGAGGTAAACCAGGCCTCTTATGAAAAAGAAGCGGCGGAAATAAACTATTTTCAAAGCTACTATGATATCATTGTATGGCAGAATATATTGGATAATCATATCTATGGAGCAGTGCCATGATTTTTTTTTCTTGCATTTTTATTAAAGATAATATAAGATATTATTACAATTGAATAATAAATGGAGCTATTGTTTCACTGCAGTTGCATAACTCTTTCCGTGGTGTTGTACCGACAGGTTTCATCGTACCCGCAGCGTGGGACGACAGAAAGGTTGCCGGATTAACGGGATGCAGTAAGGGATAGCCCATCTTCCGATGGATAGTCTTGACCCTTGGTAGGTATTACGGCAGGAACTGGAACGCGGGTAATTCGAGATGATGTGAACTTATACGGTTCACATGAATTAATATACGAAAAAGTCAGCGCCGTTTTGCAAAGCCGGAGGATTCTGGATTTGTTCCTACGGTGCTTATTTATTGGTCAGAGGCCCTTGATCAATAAAATTATTCAATCGCAAATTGACCAATACTATGTTTAGATTGGAACAATCAGATTGGAGGAAAAAATGAAAACAATTACAAACAAAAAGACTTTGAAAATGGTACAGCTGGCACTGTTTACGGCAATCATCCTGCTGATGGCGTTCACCCCCCTGGGCTATATCCGTACCCCCGGGCTGGAGATAACCTTACTCGTGGTTCCGGTTACTGTCGGCGCAATTATCCTTGGCCCTGCCGCGGGAGCAATCCTTGGCGGAGTGTTCGGTTTAACCAGCTTTATCCAATGCTTTGGCATGAGTCCCTTCGGAGCAGCCCTGCTCAATATCAGCTTTGTGGGGACCCTGGCGGTATGCCTGGTGCCGCGGGTGCTTATGGGCTGGCTGGCAGGGTTGGTTTACAGGGGGATGAAGAAATTTGATAAAACAAATATGTTCTCCCATGCGGTAGCTAATCTGGCGGGGCCGCTGCTTAACACCTTGTTCTTTATGACAGCTTTAATCGCCATCTTTTTTAATACAGAGTATATTCAGGGCTTTGTAACGGCTTTGGGGGCAACGAATGTGTTTGAATTCTTAATTCTTTTCGTAGGCCTGAACGGACTGATTGAAGCTTTCATCTGCTTCGTGGTTGGAACTGCAGTGTCAAAGGCAATTGAGGTTTTTGTTAAGAAGTCCGGTTTGCAGGTAGGCTAAAGAACAGCTTCGATGGGCGGTTTAGGTAAACGGACGGGCTAATTGCAAAGATCGCCGGCAGTGTATTTTTTAGTAATACATTAATATTAGAAATCCAGTTGACATATTTTGATGGGTGTGTTATAGTATATTAGCTGTGAATACTGCGTGACAGTATCGGTAAGGTACAAAGAAGAGAATCCATCTCTCACCCATAGCGTAAAGAGATTTACTGTGAACGGGTTAATGCAAATAAGATTTCGATATTATTTTGTTAGAGATCATTATGTGATTGTGCATTTGGGTGGATATTCTTTATCCACCCTTTTTTATTTTTCCGAATTTCCTCGGATTTTCTGATCAATAAACTCACGCATATGAAACTGTGAAAGCAATAGAAACCATGTAACAGTTAACTTATAACCTATGGAGGTGCAGTACTATTAGCGATTTAATGATTAATGAACAAATCAGGGACAAAGAAATTCGACTGATTGGCGAAGACGGAGAGCAGTTGGGGATTATGTCTTCCAAGGATGCAATGAAGCTTGCAAAGGATGCAAATCTTGATCTTGTCAAAATTGCTCCGACAGCAAAGCCACCGGTTTGTAAGATCATCGATTACGGCAAATACAGATATGAATTGGCAAGAAAAGAAAAAGAGGCCAAGAAGAAGCAAAAGGTTACCGAAGTAAAAGAGATCCGTTTATCACCGAATATCGATGAGAATGACTTAAATACTAAGGCAAACCAGGCACGTAAGTTTCTTACTCACGGTGATAAGGTAAAAGTTGCACTGCGCTTCCGCGGTCGTGAAATGGCTCATACCGGATCCTCTAAGGTAATCCTGGATAATTTCTATGAAAGGCTTCAGGATGTGGCTGTTGTTGAAAAGCCTGCAAAGCTCGAAGGAAGAAAAATGATTATGTTCTTAACAGAAAAACGTTAAAATACTAAAATTTAAACAGCATTTCGGACGGGGCAGCGATCTATTGCTGCATCCAACGGCTGTATTAATTATTAAGGAGGAAATACCATGCCCAAGTTAAAAACAAGCAAAGCAGCAGCAAAGCGCTTCTCAATCACAGGAACTGGAAAATTAAAGAGAATGAAGGAGTATAAGAGACATATCTTAACGAAGAAATCCGCTAAAAGAAAAAGAAATCTCAGAAAAGCAGCTATGACGGATTCAACTAATATCAAAAACATGAAGAAAATCTTACCATATCTGTAGAGATTGGTGATAAGGAGGAATAGAACATGGCAAGAATTAAAGGCGGATTGAACGCAAAGAAAAGACACAATAAAGTATTAAAGCTGGCTAAGGGTTACAGAGGTGCCAGATCCAAACAGTATAGAGTAGCGAAGCAGTCAGTGATGAGAGCGTTAACCTCTTCCTTCGCAGGCAGAAAAGAGAGAAAGAGACAGTTCAGACAGTTATGGATCGCCAGAATTAATGCAGCTGCCAGAATGAACGGCTTGTCCTATAGCAAGTTAATGCATGGCTTAAAGGTAGCTAATGTTGATATCAACAGAAAGATGCTTGCAGAGATGGCAATCAATGATGCGGAAGGCTTTAAGGCTATCGCTGAGGTTGCTAAGTCTAAGTTAGCATAAATCATATAGTATAGAAAAGTACAACAGATGCTTCCCGCACACGGGGATGGAAGAACCATGAAGCTTTCATTCTTATGTGCAGGAAGTTTTTTATGTGGATTTATCCTTATGAAGCGGCTTCGTTCGGGATAGCACCCCGCGAATGGATCAATGCTTACTTCTGCCAGTTCAAGATTATATTATAGATAATAAAAGTGAAATATTGCTGGTGGATCTCATATATTATTATAAATCTTTCTATACTTTAATAAAGTATACATAGCTAAGGGGATAAGAAGATGACAGAGCAGGAACGGGAGAGGATTATCAGTAACGATTATGCAGACCTGTTAATCACCTATAGCGGAGACCTGAGTATATTAAACAGCTTTGATGGTGCTACGATACAAATTATAAATTTTTTTAATGCAGTAGTACATGTGCCGGTAAACCAGATCACGAATACCACAATACTGAAGCTGGGATATTCCGTCATGCCTTCTCTGTTTGGACTGATCAGCCAGGCCAGCTTAGAAGCGTCCGGCATCATTCGGATTCGCAGTATTCCTAATTTTAATTTAAGGGGGCAGGGGGTTCTGATAGGGGTGCTGGATTCGGGTATTGATTATCAGAATCCGATCTTTCGAAGGGCTGATAATACAACGAAGATTGTGTCCATATGGGATCAAACAATTGTAAGCGATAATTTTCCGGAAGGAGCCTTTTATGGAACGGAGTATACCCGGGAACAAATTAACGAGGCCTTACAGAGCGCGAATCCATATGAAATTGTTCCGACCAGGGATGAAATCGGGCATGGTACTATGGTGGCGGGCATTGCTGCGGGTAATGAGGTTCCGGAAAGCGGCTTCTATGGAGTTGCACCGGATGCTGAACTGGTTGTGGTAAAATTAAAACAGGCGAAGCAGTATCTCAGAGACTTCTTTCGGATTCCTGGCAGTGTACCCTGCTACCAGGAGAATGACATTATGTTTGCTGTTGATTATCTGATGCGGATCGCAACCAAGCTCAACCGTCCCATGGCAGTATGCTTTGCCTTGGGGACCTCTCAGGGGGCGCATGACGGGAGGGGGACTCTTAGCAGCTATGTATCTCTGCAAGCGGAAAATACAGGGTATGGCTTTTTGGTGGCTGCCGGAAATGAAGGTAATGCCAGAAGACATTATTTTGGAACCATTGATCCGGCCACCGGACAAAATACAGTGGAGCTGTTTATCGGTGAGAATGAGCCCGGGTTTTCCATGGAAATCTGGGGAGATTCTCCGGGGGTATTCTCTATTGACATACAAACTCCCTCCGGCGAATATGTACCTCAGATCATACCGCGGCTGGATGAAAACCGGGATGTGACCTTTATCTTTGAACAGACGGAGATCCAGGTGGATTACCAGATCATAGAATCCCAAAGCGGAGATCAATTGATCCTGATACGGTTCAACAATCCAAGCTCCGGGATCTGGCGCTTTAATGTATACGGACGGGGAGCGCTGGCAAGAGGCTTCCATGCCTGGCTGCCGATGCAGGGATTTATCTCGGACAATACTTATTTCATCCGTTCAGACCCCTACACTACAGTCCTGTCCCTGGGCAATGCTGTTGTTCCGATTACTGTGACCGCATATAATACCGAGGATGACAGCCTCTATCTCAATGCCAGCAGGGGTTTCACCAGAACTGGGGCGATTAAGCCGGAGATAGCCGCACCGGGTGTTGGAATCATGGCTCCGACACCGGAGCAGGGATTTGCTGAGGTAACCGGGACCAGTGCCAGTGCCGCACATACTACCGGAGTAGCTGCCATGCTGCTGGAATGGGCGATCGTACGCGGGAACCAGCCCTACCTTAATACCCTGGATATGAAGATTTTTATGATCCGGGGGGCGCGCAGAGAGCTGGATATCCAATATCCCAACAGGGACTGGGGATATGGTATTCTGGATGTATATAATATATTTGACTCATTACGGTTAGTAAGCATGTAGGAGGTGGAGCAGGGGATGACGGAGGAAGAGAGGGGAAGGATAACCAGTGAGGACTATACGGACCTGATTATAGAACTTAATCAGAATCCGAGGCTTTTGGAACAGATTCCAGATGCTACGGTACAGATTATGAATGATTGGTTTGCTATAGCATATATTCCGGTATCCCATCTTTCACTTCAGACAATAAGCCGGTATGGCTATTCTGCCTTACCGTTCGCATTCGGACTTACCAGTGAAATTAGCCTGGAGGCTTCGGGAATTTTAAGACTGCGCCGCATTCCGGTATTCAATCTCCGGGGGGAGGGGGTATTGATAGGAATCATTGATACCGGAATTGATTATACGAATCCGGTATTCCGAAGAAGTGACGGAACGACCAAAATTGCTGCAATTTGGGACCAGACAATAGAAACTGACAGATATCCGGCCGGTTACCTATACGGAACCGAATATCTCTCTGCGGATATCAATGAGGCACTAAACAGCCCGAATCCTCTTGAAATTGTCCCAAGCACGGACGAAAACGGACATGGTACGATGCTGGCCGGAATTGCAGCTGGTTCAGAAGACAGGACAAATGATTTCAGCGGTGTCGCTCCTGATTCAGAGCTGGTGGTAGTAAAGCTTAAGTATATGAAGCAGGCATTAAGAGACTTTTATATCATCCCGCCGGGAGTCCCTGCCTATCAGGAAAATGATATTATGTGGGGAGTTCAATATGTGATAGAGGTAGCGCGCAGGCTTCAGCGACCCATTGCCATTTGCCTGGGTTTGGGCACCTCTCAGGGAGCACATGACGGATTTGGAGGATTAGGAACTCTTTTATATCTTACCGGGGACTTCCCTGGAGTTGCCATCAGTGTTTCAGCGGGAAATGAAGGAACGATGCGCCGGCATTTCTTTGCCAGAGTGGATGCCCAGACCGGATATAGTACAGTGGAATTGAATGTAGGCGAGAATGAGGCCGGATTTACAATGGAGCTGTGGGGGAAGGCTCCAAATACTTATTCGATTGATATTCTGTCTCCAACAGGAGAGTATATTCCCAGAATTTCAGAAAGGCTGACGGTAAATCGGGAGATCAGCTTTGTTTTTGAAAGAACCAGAATTTATATCGACTATCAGATGATAGAGACCCGAACCGGAGACCAGGTAATTGTAATGCGGTTTGTTGCTCCTACTTCGGGAATTTGGAGGTTTCAGGTATATACCAGAGGGGATTTGGAGGGAAGCTTTCATATTTGGCTGCCGATGAATGGATTTATTTCGGAAAGCACCTAATTTGTACAGCCGGATCCTTATACAACGATTACCTCACCCGGTAATACCACCATACCGATTACAGTGACTGCTTACAGCCCCATCAATAATAACCTGTATCAGAGGGCAAGCCGGGGATATACCAGGACCGGAGTAATTAAACCGGAGCTTGCGGCACCGGGTGTCAATATCCAGGCGCCTACACTGGAGCATGGATATACCGAAATATCAGGTACCGGAGCGGCTGCGGCCCATACCACCGGAGTCGCGGCCATCCTGCTGGAATGGGGAAGTGTAAGAAATAATTATCCTGGCATTAACTCGATTGAAGTTAAAAAATTCCTGATCCGCGGAGCCAATCGGAGTCCCACACTGACCTACCCCAACCGAGACTGGGGATATGGTATGATAGATATCTATAATGTCTTTGATATGCTCAGAGCAGATATTTCGGGAAGCTAGGAGTACCCAAGAGATATTTTTATCCTTCCTTAATCCGCCAGCAGACCAAGGGCGGAGGTGACCGGAAGGGAGATACAGATGCCCCGGCCTTCTGTTGTAATACCGGCTGCTTTGGTGATGCTCTCCATTACCTGCTGTTTGATTTTATGGGAGACGATAATTAGCAATACATCCTTCTCCGGCTGTATTGTAATGCCCAGAAACTTGGAGGTTTCTTCCGTGGCAAGACCCCGGGCATGCATCAGAGTTCCGCCTTTTGCACCGGCAGACCGTACCGCTTCTATGATTTGTTCGTAATAACCATTATTTACAATAGTCAGAATTAAATCGTAGCCTTCCGTCTGTGACATATGTCGATCCTCACTTTCTATCCGCTTGCTCTTATCGGAGATCATGCATAACTGGTTCAAAGCATTGCTGGCGGCGTTAATGGGAACAGTAAAGGCAATTCCCTTACCCGGCTTTTCCAGATGAAAATCGGCTGCCAGCTTTTTTAACAACTGATGAGCCATATTCTCGGTTATAATGCTGATGAATATGGCTTTTTTGGGTTCTCCGAAGCCGAGGATATCATATAACTCCGGCTTTGCTGCTCCATATCCATGAGTTACGATATTAATGGGAATGCCGTAGCTGCGATAATACTCCTCTGCAATTTCAATATGGCTATAATTAATGATGGTCACAAGCAACTCTAATTTACAATTCACCTGTTGGCTGTCCATAAGCATCCTCCTGTAAGCTGCTAATTTGGTTAAAGGCGGCATCATCTAGATTATACTCTAAGACGGCGGCAGAAGGCAAGACTGCCACATCAATAATTGCATTAACCGGGTCCTCGGAATACTCCAGAATAAAATCCTCCAATACGGGACTTGAATTCTCTTTATCAAGCTTCCTGGATTTAACCCGATAGATGATACCAAGGCACTGGATCGTAATTAAGGGAGTCATCGCTACCATAGCGACGATACCGAAGGCATCGGTCTGAACATTACCTCCGATAGCTTTTGTTGCACCCATGGCAAAGGGAAGGAGAAAGGTTGCTGTCATTGGTCCGGAAGCAACACCGCCGGAATCGAAAGCGATAGAGGTAAACAAAGAAGGAGAAAAAAAGGTAAGGGCAAGAGCGAGGGCATAGCCGGGAAGAATCAGATACCATATGGAAATTCCGGTAAGTACACGGAGCATAGACAAACCGACGGATATCCCGACTCCGATGGATAGGCTGAGCCCCATGGCCTTGCCTGTAATATTGCCGTCAGTGATATTTTCCACCTGTTCCTTCAGGACATGAACCGCAGGTTCTGCCGTAACAATAAAATACCCTATGATAATTCCCAGTGGAATGAGGAGAGCCTGGAATGAATTCTCAATGATTTGGATACCCAGAAGATAACCGACCGGCATAAAGCCGACGTTAACTCCCGTAAGAAAGAGAACCAATCCAAGAAAGGTATAGACCATACCTACACCAAGCTTTAATAATGTTCGCTTCTTCAAACGGAGGGTAAAAATTTGGAATATTATAAAAAATATCAGGATGGGCAGCAGGGCGATTAATACCTCGCGGCTGTAATCCGGAAATGCATGGAGAAAGGCTGTGAGAACCTCGAAAAGGCTGCCGGCCTCAGGTGTGGAGACGGAGGAATAATTCCCTGAGGTGGATTGAAAAAAGGTACCGAGGATTAATACGGTCATAATCGGTCCGATGGAACAGAGAGCTACCAGGCCAAAACTATCCTCAGAGGCTGTCTTATCACCGCGGACGTAAGCGAGACCGATACCCAGGGCCATGATAAAGGGAACGGTGATGGGACCGGTGGTTACACCTCCGGAGTCGAATGCGACAGCAAGAAAATTCTCGTGGGTAAAGGCAGCAAGTATAAATACAACAAGATACAGGCCGATGAGAAGATAGGAGAATTTAATCTGATAAAAAATTCTTAGAAATGATACTACAAGAAAAATACCTACGCCGATGGCTACGGCAATAATCAGCAGCGCATCCGGTACGGCAGGTGTTTGCTTGGCCAGGACCTTCAGATCCGGCTCGGCAATCGTTATAAATACGCCGATAATTAAGGTAGTAATGATGATCAGGGGAAGCTTGCGGGAACGGGTTAAATATGCCCCCATTTTCTCTCCCATCACCATCATTGAGATGTCGGCACCCAGAGTAAAGAAGGCCATTCCCAGTATTAGCAGAAGGGAACCGGCAATAAATAATGCCAGAGTATAAAATGGTATGGAAGCAATCGTAAACGTAAGCAATAGTACGATTACAGTGATTGGAAGCACAGAGAATAGGGCTTCCTTAAGCTTAGAAAATAGTAGATTGTTCAAAAGATCACCTCGTAGCTTTCTGTTGCATGTTGACAGGAATCAGACGGAGTGGTGTTCCGATATAATAAGTTTACTAAAAACAGGTATCCATTACAACCCTAATTCAAAATTTTGTTAAAAGGTACTAAAGGACAAAGGGCTGAAATACTGATGTAGAGAGAGGGAAAACCGGAGAGAGAGGCCAGGAAAAAAGTCTCTTAAAAAAGTCTCTGAAAAAAGTTTAAAATATGATTAAAGATTGAAGTATTTTATTGAATTTACTCGTTGTATGAAGTATGATGGTTGCATAAATGCAGCCAAATAT